>JAPPIP010000135.1:0-8308 GCA_028820595.1 Nitrososphaerota archaeon
TAATACTCGAGCCTGCGCTCCAGGACCTGTATCCGAGACTCCTGCTCCTGTATCCGAGACTCCTGCTCCTGTATCCGAGACTCCTGCTCCTGTATCCTGGACTCCTGAATCTCGATGGTCTGCCTGAGTTTTATGATTTCTGTCCTTGCCTCCCTGTAGAGTTTCTTGTAGGGTTTTGCCGGTTTGTTCAATACCGCGTATGCGGACTCGTAGTATTTGGATCAGGCAGGACAAAAAATTTCACGTGAATGGTAAAAATCTAGGCACGAGGTTAACACTTACGATGCGGCATACTGCCCGCGCCGTCCCTGCGCAGACGTACTAAGGATGCAGCCGCCATACGGGGAGGTGGGGGGGCTGAACGGTTGCGTGGAGGAGCATCTGCGACACGGTGCACTCGGTAGGCGGGCTGTACGAGGCAAGCTCCGAGGCCGCAAAGGGGTACCTGGCAGACCTGGTACGCGGCGGCATCTCTAACGTCTTCCGGGGCGCCCCCAGGTTCTCTGACAGGATGGTAATATCGCTGAAGGAGACGGACGGGCAGGAGTACGAGGGGCTGCTGATCCTGCTGGTTTTGGCGTACGCGTGGAGGCGCGTAAACGAGCTGCCGGCAAAGCGGTGGAAGTTCGTCCTGCTTGACGAGGCGTGGCGCATGACCAAGATCGACCACAGCATCCGCAAGATAGGGGAGATGGCGCGGCAGGGCCGCAAGAGATCGCTGATATTCGCCGTGTCCACGCAGCAGTTCTCCGACATGGACCGCGCGCTCGACGACGAGTCCAGGCTCACCGAGCTGTTCGACACCAAGGTGATAATGCAGATGTCGCAGTCGGCCGCGCGTGTAATGGGAGCGGCCCTGGGGCTCACCGGGTCGGAGGTGGAGCGCGTCACGAACTTCCGTTCCGGGATGGGGCTGCTCCAGACGAGCGACAATACAATATACCTCAGGTTCGAGGCGACCGCCGACGAGGCAAGGCGGTACTTTAACACAAAGGCGGTGCAGGGGTGATGCGGCGGCAGCAGCGGCGGCACGCGGCATCCGGAATGATCGAGGTCCTGATCCTGGTCTCGGTGGCGGTGGTGGGCGCCGGCGCCTTGGCAGCGTGGTTCTCTGGCGCGCACGACGCGCTGCAGGGGGCCGAATGCACCGCATGGATAGAGGCGCACGAGATATCCGACAACACGTACTGGGCCCAGGCGACGATACGAAACACGGGCGACCACCCCATACGCGAGTACCGCGTCATGGCGGGCGCCAACGACACGCCCGCCGCGTCGTCCCACGGGGTCTGGGAGCCAGGCCAGACCGCGGTACTGGAGTTCGTAGTGACTGGCGTTGGGGAGGAATCCGACCTGCTGCCCGCAAGGGTGGTTGGCCGCGGGGCAGGGGGCAGCGCGCTCTGCGAGGTGGTCACGCCGTGAACCAGATGGTGCAGTACGTCCTGATATTCGGCGTGGTCGGCGTCTTTTTTGTGGCGCTGTACCAAGGCGCTACCGACGACGTCGGGGACAGGATCACATCGTATAGCGACAGGCTCGACCTGTACAAGGCGCAGGCCGCAGAGCACCTCAAACTGGTGGAGATGACGGACGCCGAGCCGGCCACGGCGGACCTGATAAACACCGGCATAAAGGAGATCAGGATAAGGCACCTGTACGTGGACGGCGTCAAGGACGACTCCTACTCGGTCCGGGACAAGGACGGGCCCGTCGACGGGTTGCGCGTGGGCAGCCTGGTCCGCGTCACCTCGGCCCTTGACGGCGGCACGGTCTCAATCGTCACCGAGAGCGGCAGGGTCTTCAGGTTCAGCCAGTGATGGTGATGCCGACGTCACGGCAGACCTGATCTCGCCGAGTATGGAGGCGCAGTTCCCGGAAGTCATGGAGACCTGTACCAGCGAGTCTGCGCCGCCGTTGTGAAAAAAGTTGAGCAATACGGTGTCGTGCGATACCTGTTCTGCAAATACCAGATCGCGGAGGGGCACCACAAAGTGGTTTGTGGGGCCGCCGCTGGCGGTGCAGAGGATCGTCCCGTCCGCGGTTATCTCCAGCTCGGCCCTGGTCTTTCCGTATATCCTGACGCGGTAGATGCCCATTCCGATCACCTGCTGGCGCCGCCGCCACCGGCACCGGCGCGGCGCGTAAACTGCAGCGTCCTGCGCAACAGGACCGAGCCGCCCGCGTGTTCCCGTATGGTAAGGATCCTGGGGCCGTCGCGCTCGGGCCTGACGTGCAGCACCAGCGCGCCCTCGGCGGACGTCCGCAACGCGTCTATCAGCTCGTCATCCAGATAGCACCGCACTAGCCTGTTGCCCAGGACGGCCCCGTCGCCGCCATGTATGGTGACGCGTATGGACTTTAGCTCGTCTAGGTCGGCGCACGGTATATTCCGGACGCGGTCGGCCTTCTGCGCCGCACCGACATCAAGCCGGCGCGGGAACCCGAGCACGCTGGACTTTCTGCGTGCCCCTGTCTTGCTCCGCCTTTTGCGCACCTTCTGCGCCCAATCGCCGCCACCCGTCCTTGTCCGGAGACGGGCCGCAAGAAGCGACAGCACGGCAAGCAGTACGACGTCAGCCGTTCCGTACGGCGTCTTTATGATTCCCAGTATCGCGCCCGCCGTCAGCGGCAGGAGGGCCGTGCAGACAGACGCCCAGTCCCGCGCCATCTCCACGTTGTCGGGCACAATCATCCAGTAGAGAGCGGCGGACATCAGGCCAAAGACGCCCAGCACCGCCACGTTGCGCAGCGACATGAACCCGAACGGGGTGGCCAGCGCGGGCTCCTCCCAGCCCGAATAATCACGAAAAATCAGCACCTCGGAAGGTTCTGCCAATTCACACACCCCACGCGTCCTTGCGGCACGCGGTTCCGAACAGACGCGCCGCGCGGCAGCACCCAGAAGGATCCATTGTACCTACCCCTGGACACATACAAGCCACCACATGCAATCGCGCACGTTTTGTTTTAAGCCGGCTTTTCTTGATGCCTACTTTTGCACGTGGCGGCGGCGGAGCCTACTCGCAGGCCAGGGTACCGTCGCCGCAGCAAGGCCTCTTCATTTTTTATTATTTCATTTTTAGATTGCGTTGCGAATTAGTGACTCCCTTTCAAAAAACAACCAGACTTTTCCCCTCCCCGTCTGCGGAGGTCACGAATTCGCAACGGAACCGGGCTTGCGATGGGATGCCACGACGTCACGACTTTGGGATCTTGCGCCTGATCAGGAACCGCTCGCCGGGCAGGTCCCTTACCAGATCCCATCCCTCCGCGGTGCCGGCCAGCAGCTCGGACTCGTCGTCCACAATCCTGCTCTCAAATGGGGACTGCCTCGGGGCCTCGTTACTGGCGCCGGCGGCAGCCAGGACGGCGCCTGCCGTCCGCGCCGGCTTTTTCCCCGCGCCGACGCCGTCCTGAGCGGATGCAGCTTCTGCCTGCCGTGCCGGCGGCGCGTCCCGCGCCCCGTCCAGGGCCCCGCCTGAAATCATGGCGTCGGGATCCAGCCCGTACATCTTGGCCTGCTGCCTCCACATCCCGACCAGCATCTTGCGCCTGTCCTTTTCCGAATCGTGCGTGGTGTCAGTCGACAGGAACGCCTGGCTCTGCTCAAACGCGCGCCTCATGTCCTCTGTCATCTGCTCCGTCAGCCTGCCCTTGTTTGTCGTATACCTTGCCTCCATGTCGCCCTTGTGCCCCATGAAGAACTGCCGGTACGCGTGCGTCATGCACCCGTGGCTCTCGGCGATCAGCAGCTGGCTGTCAAAGTACGCCCTCAGGGCGTAGGGGCGGGCCGGAAGCACGCTCTTGATGACGGGGCTGACGGAGGCGCTGATGGCATTTGTAACCAGGAACCTGCCCTTGTTCCCGTGCAGCTTGCCCCACCCCTTGAGGCGGTACCCGAAGTCCGTCGTTATGAGCGGCGAGCCGGGCTTCAGGTGCTCCCCGCGCGACGTCCTCTCCCGCAGGTACCCGAGCACGTACTGGCAGCCCTCCTCTGCCAAGAATGTAAAGTATTTTTTCCTGATCTTGCTCAGCCTCGGCCTCACCACCACCATCGCGGGAGTCCTCTCAAAGCGGGTGTCGCCCCCGTCAACCACCAGGTCGGGCAGGTCCGCGAGCACCAGCCCGTCGCTCTTGTCTGCAAGCCCCATGACCTGCGGCCTCACCCCCGCAAATGCCATCATGCTTATGATCGCCCTGCACCGCGGGTCCGCGGCGTCAAGCATCTTTTTGAGCTGCCCCTTGTCGGGCACCTTTTCGTCCTGTATGGTCACCGGCACGTCAGAGTTTGCTACCTTGATCTTGCGCCTGATCTCGATGTGGTTGTAGTCCAGCCAGGACTTTACGGCGCACACCATTCCCGTGATGTACCCGGGCGCGTACTTTTTCTCCTCCATCCACGACACGTGGTCCAGCAACATGTTCTCGGCCGTCATAGGGTCGTCCCTCCCGGCCCTCGCCATCTCGCGCGGCGTCATCCCCACCCTGTCGCAGAACAGGTTCAATCGCCTGAGCCTGACGGTGCACGTGAGGTTACTGGACCGGCGCAGGTTGTCGTGCCACCTGCGCACGTCCGGATCGTCGAGCAGCTCCTTCGGTGGTCTGTTTGCCATTCTATTCCAGCTCCGGATCTCCGGGTTTGATTTAAGGGCAGAATTTTGATCCGAATTCTTCGTTGCCAGTCGCGGAGCTTCTTGTAACTCAGTGTCACAAACGCTGGAGTCGGCCGTCGGGGCCGCGGCGCACTCCGCGCCAATACTCCCGGCCTGCGCTTTATAGGGCGCGTTGCGCCCTGATTCGGTGTTGTTGCGTTTACATAAATGATCAGTTTTTAGGTGGGCCCGATGAGATTCGAACTCATGACCTTTCGATTATCAGTCGAACGCTCCAGCCAAGCTGAGCTACGAGCCCACTCTTGCTCAAACCATACAAGTGTCATTTAAGTAATTCGAACACTTTTGGCACCCGACGCGTATCTGCGGCACGGGCCGCGCATCCCTCTGTCACCAGGTGTCCCACCCCGAGATTCATGCCGTATGATCACGGCAAGCGTTGCATCGGGACGCGCGCCGGCATCTGCCCTGCACGGAATTGCCGCGGCCCGTCATGCAGTGCGCCGGGTGCACACTCAGCGCCACTTTATGGAGCACCCTATTGACGGATCAAAGTCCTTTGGAACGGGTTCCCCTGCAAGCATCCTGCCGATGTTCTCAATCATGGTCTTTTCTGTCGGTGAGTTGTCCGGCCCGGGGGCGTCGTCTATCCTGCCGTGGAATACCAGCCTGCGGTTTGCATCAAACAGAAACGGGTCGGGCGTGCATACGGCCCCGTACGCGCGTGCCACATCCTGCGTCTCGTCAACCAGATAGTCGAACTTGAACCCCTTCTCCCCTGCCGTCTTCTTCATTGCATCAAAGCTGTCCTCGGGGTAGTCAGTCGAGTCGTTGCTGTTGATTCCCACTATGGCAATCTCGGCGCCGTACCTGTCGTACAGCTCGTTGAGCGCATCTGTCTTTGCCTTGACGTATGGGCAGTGGTTGCACATGAATATCACCAAGAGTCCCTTGTATCCGTCGTAGTCGGTAGGAGAGTGGCGCTTGTCGTCTATCCCTATGAGTGAAAAGTCCGGGGCCTCGTCACCCGTTTTCAGCTTTGTCTGGGACTCCAGCAGCACCATGCGCGGCGTGCGCGGCCTGCAAATAAAATCCTTGCCAGTCAACTGCGCCGTGCGTATATCCCGGCCGCGCCGGCGCCGCGGGCGGCATGCTGCGATCAGCCCTTGTGGCTGTAACGCATTCCGTTAGACGTGTGCTTGAATCCCAGATCTGTGTAAAAGTCCACCAATCCATTCTCGCAGTCAAGGACGGTCTTGTAGCATCCGCGCTTCAGCGCCGCATCGAGCAGGTACCTGACAATCATTCCGCCGATGCCCTTTTTCTGGTACTCTTGGCGGACTGCGACATCCTCTATGTGCCCCGCCACCCCGCCGTCATGTATGAGCTTTGCCTCAAACAGTACGGTGGCAGTCCCCACCACCTTTCCGCCGAGTTCCGCCACCGCGACTAGGCGGTTTCCATCGGACATGATTGTGTCCATCACACGCTCGGCCCTTTCGCGGGACATGGCGCTCGCGGGCCTCAGCGCGTCAAGCGTCTCCAAGAGCCCGTTGTGTATGTCGTCTCTCTGCAGAGGCCTTACCGTTATGCCGTCACTCGCCGTGTCACTCGCAGTACCATGCCCGCCCCCGGCACCACCGTAATTGTTCATCGCCATTGTGTGGCCCAAGAGTCCTTATCTGTTTTTACCGCGCAAGGATTGGACTCTGCAACAAGCGCCCTGTGGGATTTGCGTCAGCCGCGCGGAGCAGGCAGGGGACCGGCGTGCGCAGGCCTCATGGTCCGTCGCGTGCCAGACGCACGATGCCGCCGAGGATGCAGGATCCGGACGCTGCCGGACCTGCTGCGCGGAAGGCAGCAACAATTAAAGTCCGCACGTGGAGGCACGGCGTGGGGGCCGGTAGTATAGCCTGGTAGTATACCCGCCTTGCACGCGGGGGGTCGCGGATTCAAATTCCGTCCGGTCCACCATTTTACAGATGCTTTTATCCGTTCCACCTTTCAGGCACGTAGGCATGAAGAAGCTGGCACTTGAGGAGTTCGAGAGAATGGAGGAGGCGGACCCGATCACGCTGTTCAACCAGGGGATCAAGGCCGAGGAGACGCGTGAAAAGTACACGCGCATGCTGCGCCTCGTGCTGTGCCGCATGCTGGAGGACATACTGAGGGGCTCGTTCGAGGAGCGGGCCGGGCAGCTGGTCAGGCAGGGCCGGGAGGATCCCCGGTGGGCGCGCGACCTGATGCTGAGCATCTCGCGCAAGATGCGTGAGAGGACAATGCTTGACACGGAGCACCACGAGTACCTGAACCCCGCCTCGTTCCCCAACTACTTCAAGCCGCTCAAAAAACTGCTCGACATGAACGACGTCATGCTTCCCTGGAAGCGGATCTACTCTACGTTCCCGCCGGAGGAGAACGCCTCGGCCGCCGCAACGAGGGGGTGGGAGCACGCCGAGATACGGAAGATGCTGAGGTTCTGCCGCGGCCCCATCGAGAGGGCGATCATACTCGTGTGCGCGAGCTCGGGGATCAGGATAGGCGGGTTCGAGGGGCTGCAGTGGAGGGACCTGGAGCCCGTATACGGGGAGCCCGGCGGGAAGCTGCGGATGGGCGGCAGCGACGGCGCCGTACGAAAGGCCGCCGCGACCGGTATAGCCTGCGCCAAGCTGCAGATATACCGCGGCTCGCCCGAGGCCTATCCGGCGTTCATCACGCCGGAGGCGTACGAGGCGCTGCTCGACTACCGCGAGGAGTGGGCCTCGAGGGTGGGCAGGAACCCGCGCCCGAACGACCCCATGTTCATAAAGGCCGGCGACCTCCCGAGGCGGGCCGCTCTCCCCGTAATAACACACCACGTGCTGACGATAGTTACGAGGGCCGGGCTTCGAGTGCGGCATGAGCCGTCCCCGGGACGCGGCAGCGGCTGCCGCACGCAGCGCCATGAGGTCCCCATGATGAACGGCTTCCGCCGCTTCTGGAACAAGGTGTGCAAGGAGTCGCTCTCCAACGAGTCCCCGCTCGCCGCCCTGATCAAGAAGGAGTACATGATGGGGCACGCCGGCCTGGTCAAGCTTGACCGCAACTACTTCAAGACGCACGTGCTGGAACTGGCCGCAGAGTACGTACTGTCGGTGCCCGCCCTGACCATCGGGGACGCGGAGCGCCTCAGACTGGAGAACGTCAGGCAGGAGATGCGCATAGGCCAGATGCAGGACGAGCGGGACGTCGAGATCGCCGCGCTAAAACGCACCGTCGAGGAAATGGCCAAGCGCATGGAGGCGCGGGATTCAAATGACCCCGGACGGAACACGCGCTCCCGACGTGTTAAACGAAAACGGAGCCAGTAGGACCATGACAGACGACCGACATGCCCCACGTGACGCGCCTGCGTGTAGATGCCGCGAGCCGGGGAGATCCACCCTGCCCTCTGTGCTGCGCGCCTATACGGCGCCGGCATGCGGGCGGTGCGGCTCGCACACGGTCACCCTGATGCCGGCCGTCTACATTGCGTGCTTCCTATCGGACAACACCGCGCCGGGGCTCATGGTGCGCGTGACGTGCCGCGCCTGCGGCCTCCCCCCGCCCCGGGCCGCGGCCGCCCAGCACGACCCCGGGGGGGGGGGGGTGGAGGGGGCCCCCCCCCGTCCCCCCGCCAAAAATGCCCCGCCCCCCGCCCCCCCCCAGCCCAAAAC
>JAPPIP010000135.1:8318-12247 GCA_028820595.1 Nitrososphaerota archaeon
CACAGGGCCCCCCTTCGGCGGGCCGTATACTTTGCGGGCGCCCCGCCGCCCCGCCGCGGGCGGGGGCGCGGGGGGCGGGGGGGGGGCCGCGCGGGGGGCCCCCCCCGGCCGGGGCGGGCGCCCGACATGCACGAGGAGGGGTGCGCGCTGTTGCAGCTGCACGCCCCGGTACCGGAGACCATGCTGCCGGCGCCCGCGCCAGACCCACTGCACATACGCCGGGCCTCCGGCGCCATGGCCGCCGGTTAAAAGCAAACCACAGTGCCCGTAACATGGACAATGACACCGTCGAGCTCATGACGCCGACCGGCAGCGGACTCCTTGCGCTGCGCGACGAGGCCAAGGAACTTGTCAGCGCCATTGACCGCATAGACGACCTGGGCTGGGTCGCCGGCAAGCCGGAACTGGAGCACATAGGCGTATGCCTGGACGGCACGGAGTCCGCGATGGCGGCCTACAGGCGCAGCAGCGCCAAGCCACCTGTTAGCGACGCCGGTGGCAAAGAATAACATATAATTTATATATTATATGTTGATAAACATACTTGTATGATGCTCATGACCCCACATCAAGGCCGGACCGCGCGCCTTTCCGACGCCCGCCCTTATTTACAACAGGGGGTGTTACACCCATGAGCCGGGTACTTCCACCCACTCCCCCCACGGTTCCGCGCGACGCGTGCAGTACCTGCGGACATTCCCCGTACGATCACATGTCCGGTTCCCCAGTCTACCTGATGTACCACGCCGGCACCACGTACGTCCTGCGGTCCGTCGACCCCGGGAACGTGGAGCGCGACGTGCGCAGCCTGTACGGCCGGTGGGGGATGGAGTCGACAGACAGCACGACAGTCACCACAGTCGAGGTTCCGGCCCGCCGGATAAACAAGAGTGCGATGCACGCCGACCACTGGACGCGCTGGATAGACGACGGGAGGCGGACGGCGGAGGAACTGGCGGTGGATCCGGCTATACGGATCTCCGAGCAGACCATATGCGGCAGGCCCGTGTACGGCCCGGCGGGAGGGACAGACTGATGCTTCCCAAGGAAACCGATCTGGTTCGTCAAGCACGTGGAGTGCATGACCGCACCGAGGGACTGCAGCGACTACTCGCTCAGGGAGATCAGGGCGCGCATCCGGGAGGCCGACACCCGATGAAACGCAAGAACTGCGGGCACGACGAGGACGACCACGCCAACGAGACCGAGGTGGCCGACGGCGAGCCGCCGTGCGGCGCCATTGTCATAACCGACGATGACTTGGGAGGTGGGCTGCGCGGGGCGTATCCATGCCTCTGCAAGGGATGGGAGGCGGCCTAGATGGGCGACCCGAAGTGCGGCGGGCAGACCGTCCTGAAGCGCTGCACGCGCCACGGCCGCAAGTACATGAGCAACCTGTGCCCGCAGTGCATGCCGTCGTGCATCGGCGAGCGGCCGCCGGACGTCCGGACAGCGCACGAATGGAAGAAGACCCCGCACAAGAACCAGAAACTGAAGTGCGCCAAATGCGGCGCCATAGTGGTCGTACGCGGGGTTATGTTCGACATAACCCGACTGCCGCGCGGGCTCGTGTCCGAAAAACTCCCGGCCTGCCGCCCGGGCCGCGTGCACGAGTGGGACGTGCTGGACAACAAGGACTCGTCGTTTACAATCAGGTGCATGCACTGCGACCTGTGCATCAGGATTGACGGGTTCGGCTTTGAGATCAACGGGGGGCGGGGGGCGTGAATAACGCGCGGGCCGGCCGGACTGACGACCCGCCCGTGAAGCGGCACCACATCTGCGACGACATGTGCTACTCTGTGGTTATGCACGCGATACTGTTGGCGGGGGTGCCTTCCAGATAATGCCGAGTGATAAGACCTGCACCTGCGGCCACCTGCTGCGGTGGCATCGCACTTCGGACGGGGACTGCCTCCACGACGGCTGCACGTGCAAAAAATACACCCCCGAACAGCACGTCGACCGGGGGCGCAACGGGCGCAGAAAGTATCCCGTCGTGCCTCCCGAGGAGCTCGCCAGGTACTGCGGGGTCTGCCGCAACGGACAGCACTCCGGCTGCACGGGCAGGCGCACCAAGCCGGGGCATCCGCGCAGCCCCAAGTCCCCGAAGGTGCCGTGCGAGTGCCCGCGACACGGGGCACCGCCGGGACGTGCATGTCCGTGGGGACGGCGAATGCTGCCATGTGAAGGCCAGCGCGCTGACGGTCGGCGGCCCTTACAGGTGCGCATGCAGTCGGTTCGCCGCCACTGCGGCAGGGGCGAGGCGGAGGAGGGTGGCAAGATGAGCAGCAGTCACGGCAGCGGCGGCCGGATTGCCGTGTTTGGCAACGGCGGGCCGCCCCCGTCTGCCGCGCCGCCGCCCGTCCGGGCGCCCGCCCCGCAGGACCCGTCCGCCATGCCCTCCGAGCCGGAGCTGATCAGGCTCATCGCCGAGTCCACCCGCGAGGTCGGCGAGCGCTCCGCCCGGGCGCCCGCCGTGCTGCAGGGCCTGGCAAGTCTGGGCGCCGGACGGGACGGTTCCGCCGCGGTCCATGCTGAAAGCGACATCCACGAGACGTACATGAAGCTGGCCGACGCCCAGCTCGCCCAGCGGCGGGCGGCCGTGCGGCTCTGGAGGGCAAGGAGCAGCGACTGTCGACGGCGGCCGTAGTGGACGCGCGGGATCCGTTTTTTTATACCAAGCATGCTAGCAACCGGTATGTCTCAACGCTATGTGTGTGGTAGGGAAATATGCGACGGGTTGTTTGAAGGCGAATCTGCAATCGATTGTAGCATGTGGTGGTAACCGCGTCCACGACAATCCTGCTGCCGTGGCCTGAAGGACGGGAGCATCGTATGCGGAATATGCACCGCAAGGTGAAATCAGGCGTCCACCGCACCTACGGCGGCTCGCTATCAGACGGCGGTCCTGCTGCCGTCCTTTTTGTAGTTTCCCGTGCACCGGTGCACTTCTCCGACCTGCTGCACCACGCGCCTGCGGTTGCGGATGATCAGGCTGTGGGGTATGGCCGGCCTGTCACCCGCCGCGCCAGGCAGCACCGCCCGGGTTGACGAGCCCCCGAGTTCCTCCACGCTGCGCCTGATGTGCTCCCACAGCCTGCGTTCAAACCGAGCGTTGTCAGCGAGTCCCGCAATTCCGATACCGCCCGTGAGCAATGTGGCAGCCACGTTCTCCCCCCACTCGCCAGCGTCCACAGACACTGCGAAGTTTGCCGGGTGCCCCCTTATCGACACGTGGTATGACTTTCTGCAGGCGGATATGGTTCGCAGGGCGCCGCCCTTTGATGCAAGCATGTCCTGCCATTCCGGCGTGCCGGAGTTCCCATAGCGCTCAATCTCGTGGAATGTGTCATCGAGGAAGAACTGCTGTATGCGGTCGGTGAGCGCGGACAGGTCCACCGAACCGCCGAACCACTCGAACCTTGTCATGCCCGGAGTGGTGACATCCGCATAAAAACCACTTTCGCCAGACGCGGCTTTTATGCAACCGCGAGCCTGTACGGCATGCCGGAAAAAGACACCAATCGCGGTCCGTGCCCCACGTGCAGGCGCGCCTTTGAGGTGCACACGGACGACGAGGTCGTGGCGTGCGCACGCGCGCTGGTGGCCGCCATGCACTGATTTTTCAGACACTTGTGGCGGCCGACAACCCCATTATCCAAGCGCCTTCTTCATCTTCCCGTACTCGTCCTCTGTGATCTCGCCGCGGGCGAAGCGCATCTTCAGCGTTGTGTAGTTAGTGTCATAACCCTGCCTAGAATTTCACCCGCACGAGGCGTCCTAGACGCGGGCCTGCATCCAGACACGATATGGGACGCGGAGTGTTAAATACGCACGACGCGACATCCCATCGGACAGTAAATGATGGGACAGTAAGTGTTAACCTCGTGCCTAGATTTTTACCATTCACGTGAAATTTTTTGTCC
>JAPPIP010000046.1 GCA_028820595.1 Nitrososphaerota archaeon
CCGACATCCCCGCCGCCCCGCGTGGATGGTTATTATTTGGAGGCGTCGGGTGACGCCCATGGGCGACATATCCCTGGAGATCGACCCCGTGGAGATACGGCCCAACGCGGAGATCAGGGGCGTCATTACGGTCTCGTATCCCGGCAAGTACGACGGGGTGGTCGTGAGCGCCCAGATATCGGACTCCAACGAGCACATCACGTACAAGTCCTCAAACGGCAGGCCGATCTCCCAGAACGTGGCCAGGCTGTTCATCGGCAGGGACACGATGAAGGAGGGGGGCCGCAGGGCCGAGTTCACGGCCGCAATCGGGTTTGAGCCCGAGTCCGAGCACGAGGTAAAGTTCAGGGCGTCGGCAATAGAGCAGCACAAGGAGATTGACAGCTGCATAGTCTTTGCGCGGTATGCGGCTGCGGCAGCCGAAGAAGAAGGTTAGCCGCGCTCCCTGCAGTTGTGATGATGATGATGATAATGATCCGGTAGCCGCACGGCCCCGCGCGGCTACTCTGTTTTGTCTTTTTGCGCCGCCGCTGCCGCCGCCGGGCCTGACGCGGTGTTGTCCGCCCCGGCCTCTTTGGCCGCTGCCGTCGCCGCCGTTGTTGTAGTAGGCGAAGCGCCGGCAGCCGGTATCTCCGGCGGGGCCTCCAGCTCCTTCTTCTTCTTCTGCTGCTGCGGCTCCGAACCGAGCCTTTCGGCGCCGTCCACGCCGTTCCCGATCTCGGCCGTACCCGCCGCAGGCGCCTCCAGCTGCGGCGCGCCCTCCGGCACCGGCATCGGCGGCGGCGCGGCCTTCTCCTGGCTCATCCCGTACCTGTACACGTGGAAGAACCCGGCAAACACGATGAGTATCAGCCCTATGAAGAAGAGCGAGATGTTGTTCATGCCCGTCAGGGCCGCGTTGTACGCCGCAATGTTGAGGAACACCTGGAACGCGAGCAGGGCCACCAGCACCCAGTTGATCCACCTCTCTGACAGGCTTATGGCGGCCACCTTTTGCGGGCCCGAGCTCTTTGCGAGCTTTGACTTGCGCTCGGCCTCGTTTGCGAGCTTTATCATCATGTACGTGAACCCGAATCCGAGCGGCACGAGCAGTATCATCGTACCGTAGAAGAAGATCGGGTCGATGACGAGCCTCTCGACCAGCGGGATCGACACGTCCGGCGTGATGTAGAACCCCCAGTAGGTGGTCACCATTATCTGGGCCAGGCTGGTGATGCCAAACGCCGTGATTATCGGGCGGTCCCGCCACGAGAACTTTTTGTACCTGTCTATGAACGGTATGAGCACGAACGATATTATGAACAGCAGGGGCCACAGGAGCCCTGTTACGAACTTGTCGTACTGGGTGCGCATGAACGCGTAGATGCCCGTCAGGTACCACTCGGGGACCGTCACGCCGGGCGGCACGTCGGGCTGGAACTTGAAGCCCAAATCTATCGGGAATACCCCTCCCGTAATCAGTATGGCCCCGCTGATGGCCATGACCATCGGCACGTCGAACACCAAAAACCTCGGAAAGTGGACCGCCATGAGCCCGAGCATCACGACAGGCAGCAGGAACACGTGCTGCGCGTAGAACCGCAGCACAAAGTCCGAGAACCCGCTGCCGAGCGCGGCGTCGCGTATCAGCGGCCCCACCACGGGTATCGAGGTCGTCAGCGAGGCCGCTATGCTGATCGCAAGCTCCGCCCTCTCGCTGAATATCACGTCATATCCCGTGAACGCCTCCAGTATCGTGACCACGCCCAGTATGACGCCGGTCATCCAGAGCACCTCGTTCCTTATCTTGTAGCGGCCGCTAAAGTACTGGTAGTACATGTGCAGGACCGCGAGCAGCACCATGGCATTCGAGCCGTGGTAGTGTATGTTGCGTATGTGGAACCCGAAGGGGACCTCGTCGTTTATGAACTGGACGCTGTCCCACGCCCTGTCCAGTATCGGCTGGTAGTAGAACATCAGCAGGGCGCCCGAGACGCCCAGTATGATGAACGTGATGAACGTGAGCATCCCGAGGAACCCGAACGGGCTGACGAACCTGGCCGGAAAGGAGAACTTTATCGCGGTGAATATGGTGCGGTCCACCCCCTCCCACAGCCAGTAGAAGAAGCCGACGGCGCCCGTCCTTCTCGGGAAGAGCGTCACTCCCTCAGGCGAAGCGGCCATATCCTATTACTCCGTTCTCGTTGGCGGTAAACTTGGGGGGAAGTATGTACACGAGCCCGTCGGCGTCCAAATCGAGCGTAAGCCTTGGCAGCGTGTTTGACGGCGAGGCCTGCACGGAGGCGGGGCCGATGTACGCTATGCCGGTCGACGCGTCGTACATGCTGCCGTGGCACGGGCACTCGCCCCTCTTCCTGCCGTCGTCGGGCCAGTACTTCCAGAGGCACCACAGGTGCAGGCATATCATGCTGAACGCCCGCAGCGCCGAGACGTCGTTGCTCTCGCCGCCCATCTCGGCCGGCAGCCTTATGAGCTGCCACTTGCGGAACGCCTCCGCGTCCAGGGCGGGGTCGCCTGTAGCCGGGTACGTGATCACCTCCGAGTGGTTCACGGGGAACGTGTTGATGTTGGCCTGGGTGCCGTCCGGCAGCATGGCCGGCACCCTCTCGAGTGAGGCCTGGTTGGGGTTGGGCATAAAGTTGCCAAACGGCACGAACGGCGCGAACGCGAGCCCGGTCCCCGCCGCCCCTATAAGCTTCAAAAAGTCCCTGCGTGATAAGCCGTCAGATCTGCGCTTTATGGTCTCTGACATCCTCAAGTCTAATACCGTAATTTCGCTTATAAACCTTCTAAAACGCGCCGACATCCGAGGGTAAAAAGTGTTCACTTTTGACGGCGCCGCGGAACCGGCGGCGCGCCGCCTGGCTTTAAATTGTCGATATTGTGCACAGCCTGCACAGTATGGAGACGGAGTCAAAGCTGCGGGTGCACATAGCCCCGCTGGGGTTCGAGGTCGACAGGATAGTGCTGCCCGCCATACGCCTGAGGGCCGACGCGGTGTGGCTGCTCGTGCACAGCAACCGCTCCGAGGACAAGGCGGAGCCCTTCGAGGCCGAGATCAGGGAGCGCCTCGGGGGTGAGGGGATAGAGGTCAGGGCCGAGTACGCCGACAGGAAGAACCTCTTTGGCATGCTAAAGGCGGTCAGGGGGATAATAGCGGAGGAGGGGGGCGGCAACGACATATACGTAAACGTCTCCTCCGGCTCCAAGATACAGTCCATAGCGTGCATGATGGCGTGCATGATGTGGAACGACACGGCGAGCATCACGCCGTACTATGCGGAGCCGGAGGGGTACACGTCGTCGGCCGCATCTTCGGGGCGGGCGCCCGAGCAGATGTCCAGCGGCCTCAAGTCCATCACCACGCTTCCCAAGTACAGGATACAGACGCCGCGGCAGGAGCTCGTAAGGGCCCTTGCGATAGTCAGTACAGCCGAGGGGGGGCGCATAAGGAAGGGCGAGATGGCCGAGAGGGCCGAGGAGCTGGGGATAATCACGGTGAACTCGCGCGAGGAGAACAGGGAGTCGGCGAGGTTTGCGAGCCTGGCAAAGAACATCGTGGAGCCGCTCACCGACGAGTGGAACTTTCTGCACGTGGAGAAGGTCGGCAGGACCAGGTGGGTCTCGCTTACCGAGGAGGGCAGGAACGCGGCCGAGTTCCTGCTGTGACGCGCGCGGCCGCTTACCGGTTTTCGCGTCCCAGCAGCCCGTTGTACAGCCTGGCGGCCCCCGCCTCGTCCTCCGTCCCGACCACGACTGCCGAGCCCTTCTTCATTATGCTGACGGACAGCTCGTCCGTGCGCAGCGACAGCCCCAGGTCGCCCTGGTTCTCCACGGTGAATCCCCCTTGGCGCGCCGCGTCGGATATGGCGCCGAGGTCCACGTCGAGCGCGGCAGGCGGCGTTATTGCAAACGTGCGCTTGCACCTGTTGCGGCCGCACAGCTCCTCGAGTACGAGGCCGCCGGGATCTTTTCCCTGCTGCTGCCCCTCCTGTCCCGGTGTCCCGGGATCCGTCCTCCCGGCGCCGCCGTCGCCGCATACGGGGCACTCCGGCGCCCTGAACGTCCGGGTCTTGTGAAACTCCATCTCCTCCAGGTCTATGTGCAGTATCCGCTCTGAGAGCGACGGCCCCCTGCCCAAGACTACCTTGACTGCCTCTGCCACCTCTATGCCGCCGACGATCGAGAGTATCGACGGGTGGACCCCCTCCACGCTGCAGGTCGGCATCGAGTCCTCGTCTAGGTCGGGAAAGATGCAGTGGTAGCACGCCGAGCTTCCGGGCATGACGGTGAATGCCTGCCCCGAGACGCCGACCGCCGCCCCCGTAACGAACGGTATGCCCAGCCTGACGCACGCCGCGTTCAGCGCGTACCTGGCCTCCACGCTGTCGAGCGCGTCGACCACCGCGTCGCACCCCGCCACGGCATCGGCCGCGTCGGCCGCGCCCACCGACATGGGGACCGGCTCGATCCTGCAGTGGGGGGCCAGCTTGCGCAGCTTGCGCGCGGCCACCTCCACCTTTACCTGCCCCACGTCGTCCTCGTCAAACAGGGTCTGCCTGTGCAGGTTTGTCAGCTCTATCGTGTCGCGGTCGATTATCCTGAGCGCCCCCACGCCCATGGCGGCCAGCCTGGTGGCGATGGGGTTCCCGAGCCCGCCGGATCCGACTATGCATATCTTGGCCTGCCCCAGCTTTAGCTGCCCGTTGTATCCTATCTCCTCGAGCATCACCTGGCGTGAGAAGCGCTCCAGCTCCCGCGGGGTCAGCCCCTCTGACACGGTCGCCTGCGCGGCCGCGGTGCTGCTGCTGGTGCTATTCTCGGTACCGCCGCCGCCGCCGCTGCCCCCCGCGACGGCCGGCAGTATGTACACCTCGTCCCCGTCCCCGAGCTTGGCGTCCATGCCGCCGGAGAACTTTGCGTTCTTGCCGTTGATGTACACGTTGATCAGCTGCCGCGGCGTCTTGCCGTCCGGCTCCATGACGCGCCTTGCAAAGTCGGGGCCCTTGGCCTCGACTGCCTTTGCAAACGCGCCGGCAAGCGACGACACTTTCATCTCGATCCTCTGCTCGCCGCCCCCGCCGGGGTTCAGCACGGACGGTATCACGAACGTTATGGCAGCCGCCGCCCCCGCCGGTTCTGGCGCCATTACCTGCCTGCGACCTCCGCTATTATGGCCTGCGCGTCGGCCTTTACTGTCTCCGGCTTTCTGAGCGACCGCATCACGGCCTCTGTGGCCTTGAGCCCGTTGCCGGTCACATAGCACACCACGGAGTCGCCGGGGTCAATCATTTTCTGCTCCGCCATCTTCTGCAGCGTGGCGACTGCCACCCCGCCGGCCGGCTCCGTGAATATGCCCTCGGTCTTTGCAAGCAGCAGTATGGCGTCTATGATCTCGTTGTCTGACGTCTCCACCGCCGTGCCGTCGTACTGCTTTAGCCGCTTGAGGACGTACCTGCCGTCGCCCGGGTCGCCTATCGCCAGGCTCTTTGCTATGGTGTCGGGGGACTCGACTGGCACGACTGCATCCTGGCTGTTTGCAAACGCGTCCACCACGGGCGCGCACCCAGTCGGCTGGGCCGCGTGCACCCTCATGCCCCGCACGCCCCCGCCCGGCACGAGCGACGCGGACTCCAGCTCCTCGAACCCCTTGCATATGGCGTTGAGCATGGCCCCGCTTCCGACCGGCACCACAAGGTTGTCCGGCACGCGCCAGCCCAGCTGCTCGGCCACCTCGTACGCCAGGGTCTTTGAGCCCTCCACGTAGTATGATCTCATGTTGATGTTGACCACGCCGATGCCCAGCCTGTCCCCGGCCTGGGCCGCTATCCTGTTCGCGTCGTCGTACGTGCCGTCCACCGATATGTAGTCGGCCCCGTAGGAGAGCGCCTGGGCGATCTTTGCCATCTCTATGTTGCTTGGCGCGAATATGTGGCACGGCATGCCGCCCCTTGCCGCGTGCGCGGCGGTCGCAGACGCCAGGTTGCCCGTCGAGGCGCACCCCACCCTGGACATCCCGAACTCCTTTGCCTTTGAGACCGCGACCCCCGCCGGCCTGTCCTTGAAGGAGAACGTCGGGTTCACCGAGTCGTTTTTTATGTAGACGTTCCTGAGGCCCAGCCGCTCGGCCAGCGCGTCGGCTTTGATCAGCGGGGTCATGCCGGCCCCTATGCTTATGATGTTTGACGCGTCCTCGACGGGCAGCAGCTCCCTGTACCTCCAGTATGTCTGCTCGCGCCCCTCAAACGTCCCGGGCTCGAGCCTCGGCAGCCCCTCGTACCTCACGTCGAGCGGCCCAAAGCACTCGTCGCACACGTAGCGGAACTCCGTGCCGTACCTCTTCTTGCACTCGCGGCACTCCAGCACCATTGCGGTCATGGAGGGAGTTCATGCAAGGGATACTTAAAACATCCTGATGTTACATCAAGCAATAGTGGATTTTTAGCGGCATATTTTGGCCTTGGCGGGCACCCACGGGCTGTCGGGGTTCGTGGTGGATTTCAGCACCGTATACGTGACGGGAGTCTCAAGGTCGCCTGCCGCGTTGAGCGTGTATTCTCCCAGCGCGCCGTCGCCTATGGTCCTTTCCTCGTACACGAGGTGGTGGAATCCCCTGCCACTGGCCACTTCAAGTATCAGGTCCCTGGCGGTGCGCTCGTCGCCCGGGATGCTGCCGTCTGCCAGTCCGTCGCGCGTTACGATGGCGTCTACCAGGAGGTGTATCGCGTCGTATGCGGCGAACGGCCCGTACTCGTACCGGTCGCAGACCACCCCCTGCTGCAGCAGCGTGTTGCAGAGCTCGGTGTTGACGGGGTTGTCAAGCACGGTGTAGCGGGTTCCGGAGAGCTCCACATTCTTTGCAAACTCTGCCACGTCCGCGTCGCGTACGGCGGCGGACTCCCCCGTGATGGTGGCCGTGCTGTACCACTTTACGCCATGTAGGTTTGCGAGGCCGTCGCCGGCCGACAGCACGCCCTTTACGTGGTATTCAAAGTCAAGCGGGAACCCTATGAACATCACCGCCACCTTGTCGGCGCCCTCGGCTGCCACAAGGTCGCCCACGATGCCGTCGACGGTCCGCGCGACTGACGCGTGGCTGGATACGGCCGCGGCCGGATCGGAGAACCTCTCGGCCTCCGTGTACGGTATCCGGTGCTCAAAGGAGTCGGCGAGCTCCGGAGCTATGAGGAAGTTGACGATCGGATGCCACGACTCGCGGACGACTATCACGACATCTGTCTTGCCGTCCTTGTTCAGTACGAGGTCGATCACGCTCGCCGCCTGGTGCGAGTCGTTTGGAATCAGCCTGAACAGGCTGTCTACGGCCACGAGGTTGACGGGGTTGCTGTCGGGAATCGGGATTATCGGGGCCGACGACCCGTAGGATACAATGGCCGCGTCGGGTATCGCGTCGAGCACCTGCTTGGCGGGCGTGACAGTCGAGCTGGAGTGGCCCACGAAGTGGGCTATTCCCTGGGCCTGGACCGCGGTCTGAACCACCCCGGCGATCTCCGTCGGGTCAAGGCCCGTGACGTCCAGCGGCACGAGCGTCACGCTGTATTTTGTGCTTATGACGGGATCGTTGTTGATGTCCTGTATTGACAGCTCCATGGATTTCAGGCTGCTGGTGTCGTCGTAGCTCGGACCGAACTCCAGCAGCGCCCCTATCTTTATCTCTGTCATCCCCTGGGTCTGGGCGTAAGCGGCCGTTCCGGCAGCAGCAGCAGTAGGATCAAGCGGCATGGAGAGCGCGGCCGCTGTCGCGGCGACTATTACAGATGCCAGCACCAGTGTCACGCGTATGTTGTAATTCACAGTTGACACTACGTCGCGGGGTGGGCTAAAAAGACTTGCGGTCGCGCGGCCGTACGGGCCCGCCCCGCCTGTAGAATCTGGAAATGCAGGCTGGCGGGCGCGCGCCCTCAGGGGACTTGAGCCCCCGCGCGCGGTTCTCTTGCAAGGATGGAAAAACGCCTATTCCAATTCAAGGCGCCCGATACTGCCATCAACTGGCACAGTCACGTGACGGTCACTGTCGAGCAGGCGTGTCATGGAGGCCGCGCAGCCTCCACGTCTTTGTGGGAGAGCCGATCGCGTTGCTCTTCTGCGGCACTCGCCAGACGCCACGGCCGAGGCCCCCGCCCAAGTCTAGTGACAAGCCGCGCAGTCTCTTGGCCGCCGCAGGAGGGGGAGGGGGGGATTGGCAATTTCAGTTCCGTGGTTGCCGTGTTCCCCGGCGCCCCTTGCTTCGGCCGGTTGGATGCCTGGCATCCCGCTTCCCCCGCGTGCAGACGCGGGACCGCAGGCCGGGCACCCCTGCCGCCTCTGCCTTGGGCCGCCCGATCCCTCGGAGCCTCGTGGCGGCGCGCTTGGTGGCACCCCCCGCCCGTCCTTGCCGCGGCGCGCCTTTCACCGGCCCGCAACAAACGCTGATAAAAAAATGGGTGGGACTCACCTGCGTCCCAGGTTCTGCACGTCTTGCTCCAGCTGCGTCACCCTCTGCTCGAGTGAGGCGATGTCCGCCGTATGATTTGGCGGCTTGCAGTCAAAGCCATTGTGGCCGTGCGCGCACGTTTCTGAATACCTGGGGACTGACGCGTCCGGCGACTCCGATCCGTCAAACGAGTACGCCGTCGCTGCCGCGGCCATGCCCGCAACGAACACCGCGAGCACTCCCGCCATCAGGACTGTCTTTGATCTCATGCGGTAGCTGGGGCGTGTCTGTATTTATCTGTTTCTTAAAAATTGGAAATAGTAGACTATTTCCACACGCAATGTTTTATAGCGCCGGGGTGGGACTCATCGTATGAATCCGCTTGACGTCATAATCGCGGACGGCGTGCGGAGCGTGCTGGAGGAGGACCTAGGCAGGGTGACCTACAGGAACGTCGAGAGGGAGGTCCGGGGCATGTACGGACTGGGCGTGCGCGAGGCGGCCGGTGACTTTGCAAAGCTCGACCTGGTGCTGCGCAAGTTCTTTGGCAGGCACGCCGCCAACGTCGAATCCAAGGCGTTCAGGAAGATCATGTCCCTGGAGAAGGGAGGCAGGGGCGGCGGTGGCGGCGGTGGCGGTGCCACGCTGAACATCACGCATGATACGGTTACAAGGTACGTATTCGAGTCATACGGGGATCCGGCCAAGAGGGCCATACTCGACATGATGAGGCGCCCCATGACCGTGCCGGACGTCATAGCGGCGTCCGGGCTGCCAAAGGCGTCCACCTACAGCAGGATAAGGGACCTTCTGGACGGCGGGCTGCTGGCCGTGGCGGGCCGTGCCGAGGCAAGGGACGGCAGGAGCGTCAAGGAGCTCTCCGCCACGCTGCGCAGGGTGGCGTTTGACGTGCGCGACTCGTGGATCGGCGTGAGCGCCGGGCTTGACAACGCCATACTGAGCAGGAGCTTTGCGTTCAACTCCATCGTGCAGACGAGGGCCAGGCAGTCAAAATGATGATGCCAAGGACGGTGGGAAGGAGGGACGCGCTCGTCCCTGTTGCCATACTGTGCGGATCGTTTGTGCTGCATGCGGCGGCGGTGCACCATGCCGCGGGCGGCGACGACATGGTGATCAGGCTCTCAATCGTGCTGGCCCCGCTGCCGGTCGCGGCGTTCTGCCTTGTGACGGCGAGGCACTACGGCAACTCCAAAATCTTTGGCAGGTCGTTTCTCGTACTGGGCGCATCGTACGCGGCGGTCTTTGCCGGCGAGGTCATATTTTTCCACTTTGTCGACGCGCACGGGCTTGCGCAGTTCGCACAAGCGGGCGAGGCACTCTTTCTCTGCGCGTATGTGCTGTTGGCAGTCCACGTCACGATCAACGTGAGGTACTTTGCAGATAGGTTCACCGTGCGGCAGAAGGGGATGCTGGCATCGGTGCCGGCGCTGATCGTGCTGGCATACTCTGCAATGTTCCTGCACAGCGTCGACCATGCGCCGGCGGGCCTGTTCTACTACAACCTGGTGTTCGTCGGCGCGTCCTCGGTGGTTCTTGCGCTGACCCTGGTGGCGTTTTCGGTGTTCGTCGGCACAGCCATGACGCCCGCATGGCGGGCGCTGCTTGCCGGCATCGCGGTCGGAACGGTCGGGGATCTGGCGTACAACTATGCGTACACGCTTGGCGCGTACGAGTTTGGCGACGTGTCGGGGCCGCTGTGGAACGCGTCCCACGCCATCGTCATTTACGCCCTGTACCTGCACCGGCGCAGCATATGACCGGGTTCGGGGCACGCTAGGCTACGATAGGAGCGGGTCTAGAGGGTGCCGGGCCCACAGTGGGTTCGGGTCTGCTTTGAAATGACGGCAGAAAGCGATCGGGACGCTTACAATATCCCTGTCCATTTTTTTACAAACACATTAAATATTGCTCTTTTTACGCAGTTTTATTGGGAAGGCAAGAACGAATCGATCTGATTAGAAAGATTGAGCGCCAAACAAATTCAAAAATTCTGGTTTACATAACCGGGGACAGGCATGGATTGGAGACAAAGATCTCGCATGATGTCTTTCCATTCATCTACAAGCATCTGGAAAAGATTGAGAACTCCCAGAAGATCAATCTGTTTATCTATACTACCGGGGGCATTACGATATCTGGATACGGTATAGTGAACATGATAAGGGAGTACTGCGAAGAATACGGCGCGATCATACCTTTCAAGTGTCTCAGCACCGGAACCTTGATGGTGCTTGGAGCCAACTCTATAATCATGTCCAAGATGGGGCAGCTTGGGCCGGTAGATCCGTCGCTGGAGCACCCGTTGGGTCCGGAGGTGCAACATCCCCAAAACCCGACGATAAAAGGCAGAGTGCCTGTAAACGTCGAGGACGTCGTGAGTTTCTTTGATCTTGCCAAAAAGGAGGCCAAGACTACATCCGAAGGGGAGTTCACCAAGGTTCTGTCCATGCTTTCAGGCAACATCCACCCGCTGGTTTTGGGCGCCGTAAACAGATCGAGAAATGAGATTCGTTTCTTGGCCAAGACACTACTAAAGCAGCACATGAATGACGAACAGAAAGTCGCATCGATTGTAAGCACTCTGGTAGAAGAGCGGTTCTCTCACAGCTATCTGATAGGAAGAAAGGAGGCAAAGGGCATGCAGCTGAACATAACTGACGTGTCTCCACATCTGATTACAGACATAATGAATCTGTACCACGAGTATAGTCAGTTGTTGCAGCTTGATGCCCCATATAACAAGGAGACGATCCTAGGGAAAGACCTTGAAAAGACGGTCACCCTCCACAGGTCGATCATAGAGAGTGAGCATCTGACCCACACCTACTCTACGACGGTTAGGCTCAACCGTGT
Organism: Nitrososphaerota archaeon; assembly: GCA_028820595.1. Taxonomy (GTDB): domain Archaea; phylum Thermoproteota; class Nitrososphaeria; order Nitrososphaerales; family Nitrosopumilaceae; genus Nitrosopumilus. The sequence goes on from JAPPIP010000046.1 coordinate 11,309, forward strand.
ACAGGTCAACGGCCCCCAGACTGGCATGCCATTAGAAGCAACCGCGTCCGTGCTCATCAAGGAAGAATGGCTGCAAAACAATGACGTGTAGGGTGGATCTTCGTCTATTCCGTAAAAGATTTTATATAGAAATTATATAGAATATATCAGGATTGTCTACCAAAATGCATGAAACAAGGAATCCACGGGAAAAACTTGATGAGATACTTGTTGCAATGCCTGTCTTACAAGAAACCACCTCAGGTCTGACCTCTGCGCTTCAGCTCGTGGATTCCACTGACACGACAAAGATCATTTCTGACACAACCGATGCGTCATACCTTTCTAACTCGAGTCGTGGCTAACGTGTGACTTTAATTGTACAGACCCGCAATTATGTCGCCTCCCGATACCTCATACCCCCAGCCAATGTCATAATGGAGCACATACGGCGCGCTGGCACATTGCACGTTGACGAAACATCCATCAGCTTGGACGGCAAAAACGCCCAGATATGGACGTTCTTTGATCCGAGGACGGGAGGGCGCTGTTCCTAGTCCAGAATTTATGGGGCGCTGACGTGGTGCGCAAGATACTCAGAGACAATATGAGGGCAGGGGCCTCGACTATGTGGAAGCGTTGACAGATACGTCTGACCGTCCGCGTTTTTCCCCTCATTTTTTGATTATAATCATCCAAAATCCGACAAAACTGATCAATTTGAAGTCAAATCCTCTGACCGCGTACGAATAATTAAATCGTATCCTATCAGACGTGTATTATGGCATGGATTGCGGCAGTGGGTGCAGTGATTCTTGGTCTTGCGTTGCTCAAAGCGTAAGTGTTAACCTGATTTGCGCTGTCTAGACGTACCTTGCAATCTCTTG
>JAPPIP010000021.1 GCA_028820595.1 Nitrososphaerota archaeon
GACATCTGATGTATGTGGCCTTATTGTTGTGCTAAAAGAGCTTGGTTCACACGAACGCGGTTATCTTCTTTGCCGTATATTCTACCCGATGAAACGGAATGGGGCCATGTCCGGAACTGGCGTCTCTTGCTCCGGTTTCATCTTCATTGTTGTCTGCATCAGATTTGTCATCGGTTTGCGCGCTGCCATCTTTGTTGTTACTCGTGGATGTCGTAACGGGATCACGTTTTACGCCACCGTACACTGCCGTTCTGGCATTGTCCGCCTCAACGAACGCCGACAGGGCGCGCGCAAATTTTATGCGCCCCTCGCCTACTTGCGAGAACCACACCCCGTGCAGAAGCGAATTGATGTCGTGCTTGAATATCGCGTTGACTATTGCGTCTCGGTCTGCCAGCGGCTTGGATTTGGTATCAAGCTTGTCAAATTCTTCCCCTACTGTGGTTCTATCTCCTCGCTTTTTTCCACCCAGTACGTACGGTGAGTTGAGCCTGTGTCCCTCTCTGACCGTGTTTGTCAGATAACGGCCGTCCTTGTCTCTGACATGAACTATGGACAGCCCGCGCAAGGCATCTACAAATTTTTCTTCGTCAGCATCAAGACAGTGCCGCTCTAGATGGTTTATCACAGCCTGCGGCGAATCAACTATGAGCGAGTACGTCCCGTTGTCGAGCTGATATTCTCCGGCGCCCAAATCAGGAAAACCGGCAGGCTGAAATCTGTTTCCCTGAATTGGCCTCAAGCTAGCTTCTATCAGAATTCTGTTATTCTTGTATCTGCTCTCAACCATATGAGACCGTGACATTGGTTCTATATATCATTGTAGACCATTATTCTGCTGTAAATTCGGGATCTGGCAAGCGGCAGAACGACATTACTGCACATATGTTATGTTCAATATTGGACTGGATCCCGCTAGAATGAGTACACGTAGGCTCATTGCCGCGAGGGTGATGGTGGGGATGGTGGCGCAAACGTACCGCCTCCGACCGTAGACGCGCAGCCCGCAACTGTTGTCTAACTGGAAACCAGACAGGCGTCCATGCCGGAGTGAGTAGAGATCAGCGCTGGGCAGTGGACTGAAGGAGCCATTGATAGCGACACATTCGTGCAATCCATACAGTTCCTCGTACAGAACAGGGTCATAGTTGTCGTTGAATCCGAATGACGGCGACGGGTACATTGTCCTAGGCCTATGGGCGTATTGCCCGGCGGCCTGATACATCCGGTTGAGGCTGCCGTCAGAATGCCCAACCGTAGAAACTGACTTTGTAGATTCAAGTCGACAAAGTCGACTACATTGACGGCGCCCGCGCCCGGAGCCCCTAGGTTGGCGGAGCCGACAAGGTGGACAAATGTCGGGTTTTGGACAGAGCTTGGGACAGATCGCCGGACATGTCCGAAATGTCTCGGTTTTGGGCCGGCTGGCGGTGGTAGAACCACGGATGCCTCGGGAAACCTGCGCTAGGAAGGGATTGGAACTACCTAATTCAAAACGTATCCGGGCGCGAAATACGTGTCAACATAGCACGCTCGGGGTACATTGGGACGAGTCCGACCAACTGATTTAGGGCTTCTGGACTAGTTTTAACCAAGAAACTAATGCTTGCCAAGAAGAGAATGTTTGAGCAACTCTAGGATGTCTCGAAGTGACGGCGCAACATACCGGTGGCGCGCCGTGAACAAGGAGCGAGTTGTCGGCGGAGGATCCGTTGACGCCAGTACAGGTAGTTGGTGCGCGAGGCGCTAAACTGCAACTGCGCGTCTCCAGAAGATTGGGGGAGTTGTGAGTTGTCTACAAAGTTGACAATTGAGTTTGGATGCCTATCGGTTGGAGGAGGGAGATGATTAACCGCCCTCGGAGGGAACCGATGAGAGGAAGTGAAATGCTACTATCGACACAACGTCCATCATACGCGGGCGAGTCGGCCACTCGGCGCGCCCATGATGAGTGCCAGCTGGAAGGGTGGACGCGTAAAGCTTCAAGATGGTTCTCTCATGCCAAACAAGGAATGAACGCCTACGCCATTCTGTATCGAGATGGACGTTAGGCCAAGAGACGACAGATGACCAGTACACATAAAGAGATACCTCTGCTCAGTCATAAGGCGTGAAACCACTAAGAGAAGAAAGATATGATGCCAGAGTGTATTCGCGGTTTACTCTTCTGAAGTGTCCGCGACTATGGTAGGAAACCAGCCTGTTAAGACACTGCTGGGATCGCCGAGCTTGGCCGGGGTGCTCTCCTGTGGGAAGGGCGTATTCGCGTACTCGCGGTTCAAATCCTCCCTCGGCGCCACGTTCCACCGCCAGCTCTGATATTTTCCGAACCAGATCTGGCGTCACTCGACACATGACAGCCAAACTCCCTTGCCGGTTCCATCATGACTCGACTGACCGTACGGTTTGGATCTCTAGAAGCGCGCGGGCTGGCCCCCTAAGAGACCGGGGAGGAGCAGGCCGCCAGATTGAACACACTAGATCGGACAACGTCCGCGTGAATGCCGTTGTTGTGCCCGTGAGTGGCCTAGTGGAGTAGGGAGAACGAGAGACCGAAAAATCAAGGAGTTTCTTGGTTTTTCGCGCACGGTCATGGGGCGTTTCCGGCGCTGCCGGCTCCAGTACCTAATCCCCAAAAGCCCTCTCGGAGGTCGTCGCCAAAGTCAGGATCCATCTGGAGGTCGTATAAGATGAAGCCCGCCGACCTTTCCGTCGGCCGGCTGTGGTTTTTCGCGGGCAGTCGGGCCGTCAGGCCCGACTGTATAGTGGGAGGGGGCCGCCGCCAGGCGGCCCCCGTGATCTTCCGGGTTGCGCGTGAGCTGGTTCGTTTTGTTGGTCTGTGAGTAAATGCGAAATCAGCCGACTGCGGGGATTGGTGTGGCGCGGCGGTCGGGACGATACCACACGCATATCATGCATGCTGTACGTGCATATCATGCATGCTGTACGTGCATATCATGCATGCCCGAAAACCCTGAAAGTGCATATCATGCATGCTGTACGTGCATATCATGCATGCAGGGATCGGCGGCCATGCAGATCATGCGTGTCTTTCCCGCCTTTTATGCATACGCGGGCACGTACTGCATGGACATAGAAGACATTCAGAGAAGGGTGCAGTTCAGACAGGGCTCGTACATGGTGACCATACCGGCGCAGATAGCCCACGCGCTTGGGATACGTAAGAACCAGTACGTGAGGTTTGCCGTGTCAAACAAGAAGGTCGTCATCAAGCCGGTCGAGTCCGGCTTCACCAAGAAGGACATCACGGAGGCCGAAAAGGGCTCTGCCGCGCTCGACAGGTATGACGCGCCGATACCGCCGTCAGGGGAGGAGGAGCAGAACGGCTACATGGAGGACCTCGCCGAGGCCCTGGAGCGCAAGCCGTCCGGCGCCACCACAACCCAGAGCCGCATCGAAAAGCTCAGGATGAGATGACAATCACCGAGACCCTCTTTTTTTTCTCCCCTTCCTCGAGCGCGTCCCTGATGCCACTTATCTTGGGGCTCTTGGACCACACGTGGCACTCGGCAAAGCCCAGTTTGTCCCACTTTGTCATGTTGTACATGACGTGCTCCGGGTGGCTGTTGACCTCGCTTACGGACTCTATCTCGACGCTGATGGGCGTGTCGCGCTCATAGTCGTAGGCTACCAGGTCCGTCCGGTCGGTGCCCTTTTTTATCCGCTGCGATGCCGTTGTGACAAACAGCCCCTGCTTGAGGTACGCGGCAACCGCCTTTCCTGCCACCTCCTCGACGTCGGCCGCGGTTCCCACCTCCGCGTGGTCAAACGCAAAGTACTCCTGCTCTGCCCTTGCCGTAAGCCTGTAGGGCGCGGTGCGCACGATGCCGGCGCGCTCCACCATCTTCTGCCCCTCCATGTCCCGGAGTACGGAGGCGACCTCGTCGCGGTTCTGCACCCGCAGGGTTCTGGCAAGGTCTATCTGCTGCATCTCCTTGTTCTGCCGCAGGAGGCGCATGACCCCCCACGCCAGCCGGGAGGGCACCTGCACCGTTATGTTCCCAAGCCACCTGCTCCTCTCCCTGGCCGCCTGCGCCACGGCATTGGGGCCGACTGTTCCCGTCCCGTACCTGGCCAGCTGCCTCTTGACAAACTCGTCGTACTCTGCGCCTGATGACAGCATGTCGGGAGGCCCCGCGAGCCAGAACTGGACGGGCAGCGGCTGCTCCGCCCCCGGCGGCGCCTTTTCGCGCAAAAACCAGCGAAAGTACTCCTGGCTTGAGAGCTGCTGCTGCAGCTCCCGTTGGAACTGCGGATCCCAGATCTGGGCGATCCGGGAGGCGTCCTTGCCGTTTACCTTGCCGACCAGCTGGGTGCCCGCGTTGCCGGTGATCAGCCCGAGCTGCTGGTCGCTTATCTGGTCGGTGGTCTGGTGTGACAGTACCAGCCCGAGTCCCAGCGACCTGGCCTGCTCGAGCATCAGCTGCAGCACCTGCAGGTCCTTTACTATCTGGAACTCGTCGAGCGCCAGTATCACCTGCGTGCGCCCCGACTCGTCCGGGGTGCGGTTTGCGCGCTCCTGTATCGTAAACCACAGCTTCAGTATGAACGCCTGCATCGCGAGTGGCTGCACGTGGTGCGGCATGTTCAGGGGCGATATCCGGACTATGGTCTGGTGCCCCGGCCGTATGAGCTCGCCAAAGTCCACGGTGCCGTTGCGCACCGAGAACATGCGCTTTAGCACCGGGTCGGTGGCGAACTGCTCTATACGGTTGAGCAGCGGCGTGAACGCGTCCCCCTTGAGGGTGGCGATGCTGTCGAGCGCCTGCCTCATCTCGGGCTCCGGGGCGCCGTACGTCTGCATGATCTCGGGCATCGCCTCCTGTCCGCCGTCCTGGAGCCGGAGTACGATGTGGTGTATATCAAGAAAGGTGGGCGCGTCATGCCTCATGTACATGTAGAACAGAAGCGCGCGGAATATGCGCTCCATCTGCACGTAGCTTGCGGACTGCTGGTACCACTCCTCTATGGTCTTCATGAAGTATCCGACGTGCCTGGATACGACCTCCTCGCGCTCCCACGGGGAGTGCGGCGGCAGCTCCAGGGGGTTTATCGAGAATTTCGTCTGCTGCGGGTCCAGAAAATGCACCGTGCCCCCTGTAAGCGCGTCAGGGCCGCACTGTCTGACAAACTTGTGGGAGTCGTCCCCCTTTGGGTCCACGTAGATGAACGCGTTTTTGAACAGTCCGGTGCGGTTTGCCGCCTCCAGGTGCCTTGCTATTATCCTGATGAGCGTGGTCTTGCCCGAGCCCGACGCGCCCACCGCGTACACGTGGTTTGCAAAGTCGGCCGGGGATATGACCGCGGCGTCCGCGTCCCTAGCGCCGGTCATCTGCCCCCATGCGGCCGCCGTGGTCCCCGGGCTGCCCCCCACGCTCACGCGATGCCACACTCCCCCGCGCCGGCACCGTCTCCGGCCCGCCTCTCCCCCGCGCCAGGCGGGGCGCCAAGGGAGCCGATGCCAAACCCGTCCTTTTCGGACGGCTGCGAGGGCAGGTGCACCCCGCGGGTGGTCTCCACGCTTGTGACGGACGGATCCGGCAGGTGCACAAACAGCGGGATCTCCGACAGGTTCAGCATGAGGAACGGCAGCGGGTCGCGCGTGCGGTACCGCCCAAGCCAGTCCTTGTCAAAGTACCGCGCGAGCGCGGGGCCGAGCAGCTTGTCCGGGTCGGGCAGCAGCCTGTCCTCGAATATGCCTATCCGGGGGAGGCGCCGCCCGCCCGCCCGGACCTCCACCCTCCGGGGCTTTTCTGCATCCCAGAAATTCTGATACTTGTATCGAAATTTCGTCAGGTGCTCGTGTCCCGAGAACATGTTCTCGACCGGGAGGGTCTCTATCTGGCCAAAGCCAAAGTCGATCTCGCGGTCGCTCCGCACCAGCCCGCGTATGCTCATCACGACCTGGTCGGACTGCATCTTGAGCGTGGCGTGCTTTAGGAGGCCCGCGTGGTTGTTGGCAAAGTCGTGCCCGAGCTCCGGGTGGTCGTGCGGCTTTTTCTCCGACAGCGAGAGCTGCTCAAGCGTGCTGAGATAGTTGCCGGCCCTGATCTCCTTGGCCCGCGCGTCAAGTCGGTTCACGTGCCTGGCCAGAAAGCTTCCAAAGCCGTGGCGCCGGAACACGAACTGTATCCACGCGTTGTGTGACAGTTCCAGCATGTTGGCCATGCCCGTGACGAGGCGATGCGCCCGGGACCTGTCAAGGACGGACGCATAGTGGCCGTGGTACGTGCCGACGTCAAATACCTCATAGTCCGGCCGCCGCTTGTCAAACCAGCCCGGCCTCGTCTCCCCCAGGGCGTGGAACGCGGCGTTCGGGTACATGCCCGAGAACGCCTGCACGTAGGCGTCCATGTCAGATGCGTCGGCGACTAGGACGCACCTGGTCTTCTTTGCCGCCCTGTCGCGCCATATCTCAAAGCTCCGGGTGTTGACGCCGGCAAGGCCGCCTGCCGCCAGCACGGCGGCCTTTGTGTCCATCTCGATCGGCACGGACACCGCGCGGGCGGCCAGCCTGCCTGGTCCGGCGGCTGCGGCGGAGGCAAGAAAGTGCTTTGTACGATCCAGCTGCCCCTCGGGCCTCTTGCGGTTGGCCAGCCGCCAGCGGCTTGCCATTACAACAGCACCTCCACGCATCTGACACCCATCTCAATCACTCCAACAGCAGCTTGTAGAGGCCCGCCGCATTGCTCATGACGGGATCGGCGGGCACGCTGATCCTGTGTCCCTTGAGCCTCGCGCGCAGCTCGTCGCGCACTCCCGGTATCAGCAGCCCGCCGCCGGACAGCACGATATCGTACGCGTGCCCGTACCCGGAGGACATGTCCTCTATCTCGGCCGCCAGATTGTGCGCCAGCACCTTTGCGTATTTTTTGCACGTCTCCCTGCGCTGGTCCAGCGCGCCCGGATCCAAGTGGGCAAACCTGCCTATCTTGCGGGTTATGAAATCAGAGGCCCACCGGGAGCTCTCGCCGTCGATCACCTGGTTGTCCTCTATGACTATGATCTCGCTGGTCCCCTGGCCTACGGAGACCACCATGCCCGTGCTGCGGTCCATGTCGACCAGCGTCCCGACCGCCTGGGCCACCACGTCGCACCGGTCGGCGGGGACGCACTTTCGGACCAGCCTTGCGACGGACTCGCGGCAGTCAGACGCCTCGTACGGCAGGCCTACTGCCATGCGGGCCTTCTCGCCGGCATCCGCGCGGCGGCCTGCGGCGACCCGTACCCTTGATACGGCCTCCCGGACCAGCATCTCGACCTGCCTCTGGTACCTGGGATCGGGCCTTCCGCGTATGACGGGCCGCACGGTGGCCGCCCCCGCAGTGTGCAGCATCCTGGCCGCCCTCTCGCCTACGGCCTCTGAATCCGCAGTCGCCCAGTCCCCGTGCGTCCTCTTCACGTACAGCGACGGGAACATGACGGAGCCGTGATCCGAGACGCACTTTACAAAGCCCGTCCCGATGTCAAGTCCTATCTTTAGCACGCCACTAAGGATACGGGATGCATATAAGACGGATTTTTCATGCACGCCCACTGCTGGGGGTGGGTGCAATCGTACAGAATGTGGAAAGCCCGTAGTGGAGTGCAGCTGGCTTCAGGGCAAGGCTTGATTGAGTAATGTCGGCAACAGCTGCTCCTGTGCTCCTGAGGCATCGCCTACAAGGGGCCGGTGCCAGCCACGATCAGGTTGCAGCGGGCCGTCCGGGCATACGGAACAAAGCCCCGGGAACATGCAGTGGCAGTGTCAAACATGCTGTAGGAACGGCTAGGACCACCGATATGCCTGGCGGATGGCCATCTCCTTGGTATAACCGTGCTTTTTCATGAGCAGCTTTGCGGTCTCTTCAATATCCTTTGAATGCTTTTTGTCCGACATGGTTACTGTTGCACCCCGATATACTTAATCCTTATCTTTCGTCCTCCCTGCGACGCCTCCAGCGCCGTAGCTGCCGCATGCAGCCTCCTGTGGAACGCGGCAGGGCGCGCACTGGGCACCACGACGCCCCTGATTATCGGCCTTGATCCGTTTCTGAGATGTATCTCGTACTCGCGCATGAACACGCCCGAATGGCTTCCCCCAAACATCTCGTACGGGCTGTACGCGTACCTGCCCCGGCGCGTCACGCGGATGTCGCGCCTAGCCTCGTACGTGACCGGCGCATAGTCCGAACTTTTCATACGGGACACGTCCATCTCCACCACCAGCCCCCTCTCCTTTTTTCCTATTGCAAACAACGAGGCCTCTTCGGCGTCAATCGAGCACGACACAAAATTGTTGATCGCCGCATATTTTCTCCTGCGGTGCAGTCCGACGGCCCCGCCCATCTTGGACATGGTGCAGAATTCAGACATTCCCATGCCGCGATATACGATCTTTGTACTCGTGAAGAGCCTCAGCATCTCCTCGTTGACGTGCCCCATGCGGGCCTCTAGCATGCGCAGCGGACCGCTCTGCTCTCTGGCCCTGGCAAGAATCTCCTCGTATCTGGCAAGCTCCGAGAGCCTGATTATGGCGTCGTCCGTTCCGAGCACTATGTTGGACGGGGTGGGACTCATCTTGAACTGCCCGGCTATCCTTGGCATGTCAAAGCGCTCAAACTCGGCGTCAAGCGAGCGGGCCATCCTGCTTTTCTGCGCCCTTTTGAAGGCGCCATAATACACGCGGTATGTGCGCGTGATGAGCGCCTCCATGTCCTGCCGCGGCCGTGCCGCTTTTGCGGATTTGGGGCTTGGACGCTTGGCGCCTGCGCCTGAGGGCCGCGGCCTGCCGGATGCCGTCCGAGGGCTCTTTCGGGTCAGGATCGACTCATCCCCTCGACGGCCCTCCCAAGCTCGTCCTTTTCTCTCTGCTCCCGGCGTATCGCCTCTTCGTACTTGCGTACGTCAAGGTACCTGAGTATGTGCTCCCTCAGTATGCCGGTAAGGATCTCCGGATTCAGCGCGTCAAGCTCCCACGACCTGCCGCCATACTCGTCAGAATACCTGCGCGAGCGCGGATCGGTCCTCTTTGCGGGATTTGGCGGAAGATCGTGCTGGCCGACCTGGTCCATGGTCAGCGCTATGCGCTCTACGCGCGTATAACACATGAACCCCCGCAGCCTGTCGCGTATGTCGCGCACCATGTCCATTCCGCTGGGGTCGTGGTCGCCCATGTACAGTATGATGCACTGCCTGTCCTGCTCGTGCATGCCCATCCGCAGGGCCACGTCGTGCATGGCGCTGGTAGACAGGTACCCTTTGTTGGCAAGCAGGAGAACGTGGTACTTGTCCGTGACCGGCTCCAGAATGCCCGCCAGCGCCTCCTTTTCGACCAGCACCTCCAAGTAGTATTCTTGGCCGTCCCACCTGAGGCACCTGTACGAGTTCTTGACTGCCTCTACAAAGCTGCCCATCGTAGGATACTGCTGGCGCATCCTGGGCACCCTGGCCCTGTCCACTATGGTGTCCCAGTCGACCTGGCCCGTCATCCTCCCAGTCTGCAACACCTTGCTGGTGCGCTGGTACGAGGACATGTCGTTGGGTACCACGTTGCGCGATACCAGCTGATAGTACAGCTGCCTTACGGTAAGCTTGTACCCCCTCTGCTCGTAACCCTCTATGATTTTGATCATCTGGTCCAGCAGCCGCTGGCTTGAGCTGTGCATGGACCGGAAACTGTATGCCATCTTAGCCACGGGAGTTCACCTTATACGGTACTTTACAGTACATTCTATATTTGCTTTGTGGGGGTGGCATGCCATGGCTCCATCGTCACGACTTGGGAATCTTGCGCCTGATCAGGAACCTCTCGCCGGGCAGATCCCTTACCAGATCCCAACCTTCTGCGGTGCCTGCCAGCAGATCGGCCTCGTCATCTACAATCCTGCTCTCAAAGGGGGACTGTTTTGTGCCTGATGCCTTACGGCCGTCAGTGGCAACGCATGCGGCCTGCTCCACTGCAGGTATATTCCCCGTAGCGGATGGCTTTTGGCCTGTCGTTTTTGAGACCTGGCGGGGTGCGTTTGTATTCTCTGTGCCTCCATTTTGCATGAATGTTCCGGCGGCGGCAACAGGTGGCGGCGCATCCGGCGCCCCGTTCAGCACGCCGTTGGCAAGCATGTCATCTGGATTCAGCCCGTACATCTTGGCTTGCTGCCTCCACATTCCGATCAGCATCTTGCGCTTGTCCTTTTCCGAATCGCGCATGGCATCTGTGGACAGAAATGCCTGGCTCTGCTCAAACGCGCGCCTCATGTCCTCGGTCATCTGTTCCGTCAGCTTGCCCTTGTTTGTGGTATATCTGGCCTCCATGTCACCCTTGTGTCCCATGAAGAACTGCCGGTACGCGTGCGTCATGCACCCGTGGCTCTCGGCAATCAGCAGCTGGCTGTCAAAGTACGCCCTCAGTGCATAGGGACGGGCCGGAAGCACGCTCTTGATGATGGGGCTGATGGCGGAGCTGATGGTATTTGTAACCAGAAACTTGCCCTCGTTCCCGTTCAGCTTGCCCCACCCCGTGAGCCGATACCCGGAGTCCACCGTTATGAGAGGTGAACCCGGCTTCAGGCGCTCCCCGCGCGACATCCTCTCCCGCAGGTACCCGAGCACGTACTGGCAGCCCTCCTCGGCCAAAAATGTAAAGTACTTTTTTCTGATCTTGCTCAGCCTAGGCCTCACCACCACCATCGCGGGGGTCCTCTCAAAGCGGGTGTCGCTCCCGTCAAGCATCAAGTCGGGCAGATCCGAGAGCACCAGTCCGTCGCTCTTGTCTGCGAGCCCCATGACCTGCGGCCTCACCCCCGCAAAGGCCACCATGCTTATGATCGCCCTGCACCTCGGGTCCGCGGCATCAAACATCTTTTTGAGCTGCCCCTTGTCGGGCACCTTTTCATCCTGTATGGTCACCGGCACGTCCGAGTTTGCTATCTTGATCTTGCGCCTGATCTCGATGTGGTTGTAGTCCAGCCAAGACTTTACGGCGCACATCATCCCCATGATGTACCCGGGCGCGTACTTTTTCTCCTCCATCCACGAGACGTGGTCCAGTAGCATGTTCTCGGCCTTCATCGGGTCGTCCCTCCCGGCACTTGCCAGCTCGTGCGGCGTCATTCCCACCCTGTCGCAGAACAGGTTCAGCCTCCTGAGCCTGACGGTGCACGTGAGGTTGCTGGACCGGCGCAGATTATCGTGCCACCTGCGCACGTCCGGATCGCTTAGCAGCTCCTTCGGAGGTCTGTTTGCCATTCTGTTCCAGCTTCGAGGGGCCGAATTGCATTTAAGGGCCGAATCCTGATCAGGATTTCCCCCTGTCGGCTGCGGAGCTCCCTTTGACTTGGGGGAACAAGCGTCGGATTCTGTCATCGGGGCCGCGGTGCGCCCCGCGCCGGGCCCCCCGGCCTGCCCCCTGTCGTGCGAGTTGCGTTCTGATTCGGTGTTGTTGTGCCTGTGAATATGCTCGGTCTCCCGATAAGCCTCACTCGGCCCACCATCGATATGATCTTTTTAGTAAGCGCAGGGGCGGCGGCAGACCAGACCATGTGCGATTAATTCCAGAGCGCGCGTCGTTGAGAATAACGCCCGAAAATCACCCCCGCCTGCGCCCGCAAGGCGGGGGCCGCCGCCGGCAGCACCGGCCCGCGCAATAACCCGGATTCACGCTTGCTTATGATCATATGATAAGCGGCGCACCGCGGCCGGCCCGCGCCCAAGTTAAAAAACAGGGGTTCAAAGCAACCCTAGTTCTTCGCACCGACGCCGCGAGATCCGCCGTCTGCCTCCCTCGGCATTGTGGACTGTAGAACGTTTATCTTTTCCAGCAACTCGTTTCTTAGATCCCTTGCGACCCGCCGTACCGTGGGCCTCGGGACGCCCAGCTCGTCTACCACCTTGTTGTAGATGACTTGCTTGTCCGTCAGTCCCTGGTCGAGAAAAGAGTTTATCGTCGCCTTTATTCTGGCGCTCTGGTTCTTAGAACTGATCAACGGATACTCGGTATGGGCCGTTCTATATAATACTATATCAAAAAAAGGCGCTGTCCACCCTTTCACCGTCGAGATCGCGAAAAGCTTAAAGATCATTATG
>JAPPIP010000057.1:0-3835 GCA_028820595.1 Nitrososphaerota archaeon
GCATCTGACGAGAAAAACCATCGAAAACTTAGGTAGGACGTTAACAGTTACCTTTCCGGAATACCTCATCCTCCTGACGGTCTTCTCCGACGGGCGCTGCACGGGGCTGTGCGTGCCGTCTATCATGACGTCCCCTCCCCCGTCCCCGGGCAGGTATTGTCCCAAATATAGGCCAAGTCGGTGCGCCGGAGCCGGCCTTTTGATTGGACGTTCCGGACCGCCCGTACTCGTGGTCCGACTCTGCGAATGCGGGCGCATTCTGGACCGTTGCCGGCGCATGACAGGGGAGCCTGCCGTCAAGGACTCCGGTTTTTAGCAGTATGCTGCGGCGCATGCCAGGAGCGTGGCCCATTTGTCGGGTCCGCGTACCAATATTCCCAGCTTTTCTGCAGGGGTCTTTCCGTCCAGGCCCGCGTGGGGGCGCAGGAAATTGTAGTATGTGACGAGCAGCCCGAGCAGCGCGGGATTCTCCGAGTTGAATCCGCGGACCGTCTTTATGCGGTCCTTGATGACGCCGTTGAGGCGCTCCCGGCGGTTGTTGTTGACGTGGCGCCCGCGTATGGACGCGGAGCGTACGTGGCACGGGGGCCGGGACCGCTCGCGCTGGCCGCGTCGGCCTCCCGCCATCACGTTTTTGAACCCGCGCCCGAACCCGTGCAGCCTGTCGCTTACCAGGACGCGCGGGATCTTTCCTGCGGCCCCTACGGCCTTGCGGAACAGGTCCGTGGCATCACAGTCAAGCTTGGTGTCAGACATGTCGCAGGCCGTCACGAACCGGGACCCCGAGTCCATCACGCCGAACAGGTACCTGTCCCCTCCAAGCGTCCTGACGTATGTCCCATCCACGGTCCACCTGCCGCTCACGGGCATCGGTATGTTGCCGTATATCCTTGCGGTCATCGCGTTCGCGTCCTCCGCCCATCTGCCCGCGCTGGAGCGCGCAGGCGTTCTTTTTGTGCCTGCGCATGATCTCTTTCCAACCCCCCTGGCGGCGCCCGCAAGCGACTTGCCGGCCGCTACGTCCTCGAGCACGTCGGTTATCGCCCCGGAGGGATAGCGCCTTCCAAGGAAGCCGGGCCGGAACGTGAACCTTTTGCCGCAGTCCGCGCACCCGTACCGGTGCGACGCGCCGCCGAACCTTCTCGGGCGCGTCTGGCAGTGCGTGCAGTTGGCCGGTCCACATTCCTTTGACGCGCACCTGACCGCGGGCCTCTTCAGCTCGAGACCTGTCGGAGCTATATCCGGAACGGACATCACCAGGAGCTGCACGGCCATGATGTGCTTGCAGTCCGCATGCCGCATGGCATGATACGCGCAGTCGCATGACCAGTCGCCCGGGAAGCGGACCTCGCAATACCTGTGTTTTTGCGACTGCGACGACACCCTGAACACGTTGCTGCCAAGGTCCAGTATGATCCCCCGCCTGACGATCTGCCTGGCCCTCTTCTCCAGATCGCGCCTTGGTGATCCGTTCTTCACCCTCTTCCTTCTTTTCACCTAATTGGACATGTCGAAATCAGCTTATAAGCACGGCCCGTGTAACGTGATCCATGCCATCGTGGGCAAGGGATGCGACAGAGTTTACGGTATCCGTCACCAGAAACGTCACGTGCGGGACCAGCTACAGCTATGTGCCCAAGCCCGTGCTGAAAAAGCTGGGCGATCCCAGATACCTGACGTTCAGGATCAAGGATGAGACCATAACGGTTGAGGCCGGCAGGAAGTAGTCCGTCTGGTCATTTGGAGAGGCTTGGCCCATATTTGGGACAATACCCGCTTTCAATAAGCTTTTATACAGACCCAACAAAGGGCCAGCATGATATTAAAGGAGATGAGTGTTGTATGCCTCAATCAGGAATTGTCAAGTATCATGTTAAGCTTTCCTTCGATGTTGACGGGCTCGTTGAACGGCCAGATATAATCGGCGCAATCTTCGGTCAGACCGAAGGCTTGATGGGTCCCGAAATGAACCTAAACGAGCTGCAGCGCGCCTCAAAGGTCGGTCGCATAGAGGTCAACATCAAGACCACGTCCAACGCCACCTCTGGCGAGGTCATACTGCCAATGAGCACCGACATAGACGTCTGTGCCCTTATAGCCGCCGCAATCGAGAACATCGACAAGGTGGGTCCGTTCGACACCCAGTTCAAGCTGAACTCAATAGACGACATCAGGGCCGCCAAGAAGGACGAGATCGTAAAGCGTGCCAAGGAGATCAAGCAGCGCTGGGCCACGAAGACCATCAGCGAGGGAGAGAGCATGATAAACGACGTGCACCACGGAGACCAGGCGCGCCTGTCTACGTACGGCCCCTCAAACCTGACATGCAGTTCGGGACTAGAGTCCTCCGACTGGGTGATCCTGGTGGAAGGCAGGGCCGACGTCATCAACCTGCTGCGCGCCGGATACGACAACGCGATTGCAATCGAGGGGGCCAAGATAGACGAGTCCATCAAGGAGCTGTGCGCCTCAAAGGACACCGTAGTGGCATTCCTTGACGGCGACCGTTCGGGCGGATTCATACTAAAGGAGCTAAAGTCGCTTGTACGCGTCGACTATGAACTGCGCGCGGACCGCGGCGTGGAGGTCGAGGAGATGACCCCGCAGCGTATAGACGACATCCTGAGGCCCATCGCCGACGAGATAAAGGCAGAAGGCCAGACGCCGACCCTCAAAAACGAGTCAGACAAGCCGCTTGCCGATCTGTCAGGGCGCATCCACAAGGAGATAAACGAGACGCTGGAGGCAGTTGCGCTAGACTCCAAGGAGGAGGTGGTGTTCAGGGTGCCGATAAGCGAGATCGTAAACAAGCTCTCAAACCAGTCAGATATCGCATATCTGCTGCTTGACGGAATAATAACGCAGCGCCTTCTCAACGGCGCGCGCAAGGCCGGCGTAAAGTACGTGATTGGGCACCGCATTGCCAAGCTTACCGACACCGAGGGGCTAGTACTGCGCACCTTTGGCGAGCTTGGGGTATCTTGAGCGCCGATAACAGAGACAAAAGAAGTAGTGGCGGCGGCGCCAGCATCGACAAAAGGCGGCGGCAGTCCCCTGCCGGCGGCAGGCATTCTGGAAGACCCGGTTCCAAAAACGGCGCCGGCGCGCGCGATTCGCCAACGCTTGACACCGGCAGGCTGCACGTCCATCACATCACCACGCTTGCATACCTCCTCTCGAGGGGCGCAAGGCACAACTACGTGGAGATGACCACCAAGGAGCTGGGGCGCAAGATCTCGAAGTCACAGCAGTCCGCCTCGAGGCACCTTGCGGATCTGGAGCGCGACGGCCTGATAGAGCGCGGGCCGCCTGCCCCAACCGGCGGCAGAGGCGATGGCGCCGCGTCCAGTCGCGGCAGCCACACGTCCGTCCGCGTCACGCGGCGCGGGTTCGAGGAGCTTGAAAGGCTCTCGTCCGTGCTGAGGGACAGCATCGCACCCGTCGATTCTGCAGATCCCGCGCGAATAACCCTGTCAGGCGTGCTGGTCTCCGGGATGGGCGAGGGCGCATACTATATGACGCTTGACGGGTACACGCGGCAGTTCCGCTCAAAGGTAGGGTACGTGCCCTTTCCGGGAACACTCAATGTGCGCCTGGGTGGCCGCAGGCACATGGATGCCGTCAGGAGGCTAAAGTCCGAGCGCGCGGGCAAGATGATCGACAGCTTTTCTGACGGGCGGCGCACATACGGATGGGCAATATGCTACCCGGCCCTGCTCCGGGCGGGCCCCGCCGCCCCCCGCGCCCGGCGCCCCCCCCCCGGCCCCCACCCCCCCGGGGGGCGGGGTGTGAAGAAGAGCGTGGGGAGGAGGCGCCCAGTCCGCTCGATTATGGT
>JAPPIP010000057.1:3845-11927 GCA_028820595.1 Nitrososphaerota archaeon
TTTATTTACTGTTTTTTCGACTGTTTTTGTTCGGGGCGGCCAATTTGGGGTTGGTAATTTTGCTCCCGGGCCCTGGTGGGGGGGGGCCCCGCGGCCGCGGGGGGGGGCGACGACACGGCAGACTCCAAGACGGCCGAGGTGCAGTGTGACTTGATCACCTTGGAGAGGACACACCATGACGACTCGATAATCGAGCTGATATCCGCTGTCTGCATACGGGAGGCCACAGGAATATCCGACGGATCGGACGTTACGGTTGAGATACTGCCCGAATAAGGGGGAGGTGGGTTTACATGCCGGTGGGGGGTAGCGCCGCTGTTATTGCTGCTGCTGCTGCCACGCTAACATCGTCCCTGCAATACGACCCGGCTCCACTTTCACAGTTCTGCCTTTGCCTCGTCGGCCCTGTCTCCGGTCTCAAGCCCCTTTAGCAGCCTGAGCGCGTCGGCCAGACCGTCGGCGTACCCTATGCTCAATACTGCCACGTCTCCGTGTCCCTCCTTTCTTATGAAATCTTCCGCGTCGTTCACGTACAGTCTGGCATTCTCCAGAATCCCGCTCATTGCGCTGTCGCCTGCGCAGCGCGCCGAGACCTCCTCTATCGACCTCCTTATCACCGGGGCGTACTTTGCAACCATCTGCTCTGCTATGCGGGCAGGGGCGTTGGGTCCGCCGCGCCACGGCGCATCCTCCTCCTCCCCCTGCGGCCGTGCCGAATCACCGTCTGCGCGGGGGGGCGGATCGACGCATTCGGCCAGCGTGGCCAGGGCGTCGGCCTCCGTAAAGTGCAGCCTTCCGGGGATGATCACGCTGTGGGGCGGGCTCCCGAACCCCACCCTTGCGACCAGACTTGATACCTTTCCGGCCACTATGCGCTGCTGCCGGTCCCCGAACCCCACCCTTGACGCCACTATGGCATACGTGTCGCCGTACACCACGCCCCTTTGCTGGCCCTCCTCCGCATCTAGAAGCATCCTAAGCGCGTCGGCCGGCTCTAGAAAAAAGTCCCCGGGGCCGTCCAGCTCCGTGCCCTCGCGGTCGTATTCGAGCAGGAGCATCGTATGGCACCGCTCTACCAGGTTCTTGTATATGGTATAGTAGGGGGTGGTCATCGACTTTGGGTCCCTCATTACGGTGGCCATCCTGCCCATCTTGTAGTGGTGCAGGCCGCACTGGCCCACAACCGAGGGGGGCGCCGAAGAGGCGTGTATGACGCGGGTGCCGATGCCCTGCCTTGCGGCCCTGCAAAGCAGTTCTGCATGGGTGGTTGCGACCAGCGGATCTCCGTACGACAGCAGGACCACGTTCCTTGACTCTGCCTCCTTCAGTATCCGGGCCCCGTCCTCAACCATCCACCTCTTCGCGTCTCTTATCTCGGCGCGGCTGCGGCTGCTACTGCCGCCGCCGCCGCCGCCGCCGCCCCCTACAATGTCACGTGCGAGCGCGGTGAGGCCGCCCGCGGTATCCGTCGACGCCGTCCGCGGCATCGGGCTTGTAAACTGCTCTGCATATATCACGTCTGCCCCGCGCAGTGCGGCGGCGCCCCCCATCGGTATGGACTCCGCCCCCGATATGCCCATCCCGACAAGCCAGAGCATTACCCCGACCTCGCCTCTCTTGCCACCTTTTTGTCGTGAAGAACCTTTAGCTTTTTGAGGGTCACCTTTAGTATATCGATCCCCCGGAGGTATTCGGGTATCGACACCTTCTCATCTTTCGTGTGCGACTCGTGCGGATCACCGGGGCCGTACGTCACGACGGGTATCTTCCACTGGTATCCGAGCACGTTCATGTCGCCCGTACCGGTCTTTCGGACAAGCAGCGGGCGCTCCTCTTCCATCTCCAGTATGCCCAGCGTAAAGGCCCTGACCAGGGGCGAGTTGTGCGGGGCCTCAAAGGGCTCGGTCTCGTCCAGTATGGAGTAGAACGGGTCGACCCCGAGCTGCCGGCCGGCCTCACGGACCAGGGTCGCGACCCGCTGCTCGGTCTCCTTGCAGCTGCCGCCCACCGGTATCCGGATGTCAAATGTCGTCTCGCACTCAGAGGGCGTGACGTTGTGACTCGTGCCGCCCTTGATCATCGTCATGGTGGCAGTCAGTATGGCCCCCTTGCTCTTTCCCTCCTGGCCGCCCTCCAGCTCCTCCTTGAGCTTTGTCGCAAAGGCCATGGACTCGGTGATGGCGTTCTTTGAGAGCCACGGCGCGCTCGCGTGCGAGCTGTCCTTTGAGCGCACCCGGAGGTTTATGGCAAGCCTTCCCTTGTACGCTATCGTGACCTGCTTGATGCCGCTTGGCTCGCCGAATATGGCATAGTCGGCGTCCATCCTCTCCTGCACCAGGTTCTTGATTCCAGTCGCGTTTCCCTCCTCGTCTATGGCGCCGACAAACGTTATGGTGCCGCTGCCCTCCGGCATTCCGGCGGCCGCAAAGAGCATCGCCATCAGGGGGGCCTTTGCGTCAGACGCCCCGCGTCCGTACATATAATCGCCCTCTACCCGGACCGGCACCTTTCCGGGTACTACGTCCATGTGTCCGCACAGTATGATGTTGGGCGAGCCGCTCCCCCTCTTGGCAATGACGTTTCCCACCTCGTCGATTCGGACGTCCTCGAATCCCAGCTCGCCGCACTTTGCGACCAGGAACTCCGCCATGGGCCCCTCGTGCTTGGAGAGCGTGTACAGGTTGAGGGCCTCTTTGAGCATCCTAGTCTCGTATCTTTCTGCAGCCGATGCCGTATCGTCCCGCATCGTCGTTGTTGTTTCCTCTGTTGCCGGCGAATCCACATGCGTCACTTCCTCTGCGCTCTTACAGCAAACTCTAACATCATCTTCGGGATGTCCACGTTGCATACCCTGACGGTGTTCTTGTACTCCGTCGTGTTGTTTATCTCATGCACCACAAGCCCGCGCGACTCGTCCTCCATGAGGTCCACCCCGACTATGTCGCCGTGCACGGCCTCCCTTGCCTTTGCGCATATCCGCTCCATCTCCTGCGTCACCTTGCACGGGTCGGCCCTGCCGCCGAGCGCCGTATTGGTCTTCCAGTTGTCCCCTTCCGACGTCCTGTATATGGCCGCCACGACCTCGTCCCCCACTACGATGGCCCTGATGTCCCTCGGGGGCCTCTTGACGAACTCCTCCAGATAGTGTGTGTGGTGTATCGGATACATGGACTCCCTTCCCTCTATGATCCCTTCTGCCGCGTCCATGTCGGTCAGCTTTGAGACCAGCCTGCCCCAGCTGCCGACTGTCGGCTTTATCACGGCCGGGAGGCCGGTCTCCCTCAGGTGCGACAGGGCCGCATCCTTTGAGAACGCCACCGTCGCGCGCGGCGTCCGCACGCCGGCCCTTGCAAGGAGCATGTGGGTGAAGAGCTTGTTTCCCGCCAAGATGCCGGTCTGCAGGCAGTTGATCACCCTGGCGCCCAGCCCCTCGAGGGCGGCAGTCGAATGGAGGTTTCTGTAGTAGCTGACGCACCTCTGCAGTATGACCCCGTACTCGGAGGCGGGATCCGCGCGCGGGGCGCTGCCGCCGTCGTGGCTGTTGTCGCCGCCGCCTCCCGACCCGATGTCCAGCGCTAGGCTTCTGCAGTCAAGCATGCGTACGTTGATGTCCGCCCTCCTGCCTGCCTCCAATAGGGCTTTCTCCTCCCATCGGATGGTATCATAAAGAACGGTAATGTCAGGATTCACTGCCCCCAATCCTCGCCGACCGTCTGGGCTGGCCTGAGATCAAAACCGTTCTCACCAGTCTCAAGCTCAAAGCTTGCGCCGCATTCAGGGCACGTAACAATCTCTCCCTCTAACGCATCGGCCGGAACGGGGATCTCTGCATCGCATTCCTCGCAGTTTGACATGCATCCAGTCTCCCATTACGTGTTTATCACAGTTGCGATCCGTCAGAAGGACGGAGTCGCGTTGCGCGCCGGATATGCCGCACGCCATCCATGTTTTCTCTCATCATCATCATCCTCCTCCTCCCCCTCCTCTGCCCCGAACTACTTGTCCGTGCCTGTCATCTTCTTCTCAAGCCTGTCGTCGACGGGCAGGTCGATCAGGTCCCCCAGTCCGAGCCCCTTGAGCCCCGCCGCCACGGCCCTTGCCTGCTTGTCGCCTCCCGACGTCTCGAGTCCCAGCAGGGACATCAGGTACGCGGCGCCGGTCTTTCCTGCAAGTCCGCCGAACACTATCCTCCTCCTGTTGCCCACCGCCCTTGGGGGTATGGGCTCGTACGCGGCGGGGTTCCTCAGTATGGCGGCCAGGTGCGTGCCGGCCTTGTGCTTGTACGCCGACGATCCCACCACCGGCTTTGAGTCGTACGGGGGCATGCCGGTATAGTCCTCGATCAGCCTTGAGAGGTCCTGCAGCATGTCGAGCCTAAAGTCGTTGCCCGAGCCGTACAGGTACGTGAGGGCCACGGCCACTTCTGCCAGCGGCGGTATGCCCGTCCTCTCGCCAATCCCGTCAATGGTGGTGTGTATCTGGTCGACCCCCGCGTCGCACGCGGACAGGGCGTTTGCCACTGCAAGCCCCATGTCGTTGTGGACGTGGACGTCAAGCGGCACGCTGATCTCGCTTCTCACGTACTTTACAAACTCGTACATTCCGGACGGGTGCATTATACCCACCGTGTCCGGCAGGCTGATCCTGTCCACCTTTGCCTCCTCTATCTGCTTGCACAGCGACATGAGGAACTCGGGGTCGGCCCTGCTGCCGTCCTCCACGGTAAACCTGATGCTCAGCCCGTGCTTTTTTGCATACTCCACGGTGTCGACTGCGCGCCGCGCGGCCTCCTGGCGCGTTATGCGGAGCTTGTCGCGGAGGTGGACGTCGGATACCCCGAGGTACGCGGCGCACCACTTTGCGTCGCATCCGATCGACACGTCGATGTCCTCCCTGATGGCCCTGCCGTGCGACACTATGTCGGCCTGCAGCCCCTGCTTTATGATGGTCTTAGTGGCCTCCCTGTGGTCGTCGGATATCACGGGCGATATCTCTATCTGGTCAACCCCAAAGTAGTCCAGCATCCACGCGATCTGGATCCGCTGCTTGTTTGTAAACGAGACCCCCGGATGCTGCTCGCCCTCCCTCAGGGTGCTGTCAAGGACGCGTATCTTTCCGCCCCCGCCGTCCCCGGCGGGCCGGCCCGTCCTCTCCTCCAGCCCCCGCGCATTGTAAGAGTACGCGTGGGCGTTGGGGTCGGCCTCCTGCGGCGCGGACTGTCCGGTCCTCGGCGCGGTCCTCTTGCCCGCCGCGGGCTGCGCCCTACTCCTTGCCATGTGTGACGCTGTCCGATCAAGGGAATATAAGCATAATCGTACATGATTCGCTGATATCATACGATGTCAAGACGATATTCGGTACATATGCAGATATCCAAGGCGGATATCGGCTATGTCACCTTGTTGAGTATTATCACGGTATTCGTGTCGGTCACGCCGCGTATCTTCCTGAGCGTGTCAATCGCCCTGTTGATGTCGGCCATGTTCGGGGCGCTGATTACTGCCGCGATGTCGTACTGGCCCGTGATCTCGTACACCACCTGCACCTCCTCCAGCTTTGCCAGCCGGGCGGCCACCTTTGAGTTGTCCGTGGTAGAGTCGAGCGACGCGAGCACTATGGCGCTAGTCTGGTCCGACTCCCCCATCTCGATGGTAAACCTCGAGATTACCTTCGCGTCAAGCAGGTTCCGGACTCGCCGGCGTATGGCCGACTCGGAGAGGCCCATCTTCTTTCCCAGATCGACAAACGACTCGCGCGAGTTGGCCCTGAGTGCGCGTATTATGTCCCGGTCTATCCTGTCGCCGGGCGGCTGCGCCATCAGCGGCACGCCTCCCGCGCTGTTCGCGTCGTTGCCATCACAGTCACGTCCTGTCTCTCTGCTCCTCGGCCAGTACGGCGTCGAGCCCGTCTAAAACCTTTGCCGCCTGGCCCTCCGATATGACAAGCGGCGGGAGTATCCTCAGTATGTTCCTGCCCGAGTACAGCATCAGTATGCCGCGGTCCATCAGCCTCTCCAGTATCCTCCTCACCTCGAACTTTAGCTCCACGCCTATCATGAGGCCCCTGCCGCGCACGTCCCTGATCATGCGGGGGTGCCTCTCCTTGAGGCCCAGGAGCCCGTCTGCAAATACCTTGCCCACCGCCGCAGAGTTCTCCACCAGGCCGTCCTTCGTCAGGGCGTCCAGCGTGGCGATGCCCGCCGCGCACGAGAGGGGGTTGCCCCCGAACGTCGAGGAGTGCTCCCCCTTTGACATCGCGCCGACTATCTCCGGCCTGGCAAGCGTGGCGCCCATCGGGACGCCGCCGGCGATGCCCTTTGCAAGGCACAGTATGTCCGGCGCCACGCCCCAGTGCTGGCAGGCCCACAGCTTTCCAGTCCTGCCGAGCCCGGCCTGTATCTCGTCAAATACCAGCAGGGCTCCGCGCTCGTCGCATATGCGCCTCGCCTCCTGCAGGAACCCGGGCGGCGCGACGTGTATGCCGCTCTCGCCTTGGATGGGTTCCATAATCACAAACGCGGTGTCGTCGTCCACCGCCTGGCGCAGGGCGTCTACATCCCCGAATGGCGTGAACTCCGCCCCCTCGACGAGGGGCTCGAACGGCCTGCGGTACTTTGGGCCGAACGTGATCGAGAGAGCGCCCAGCGACTTTCCATGGTACGAGCCCTTCATGGCTATCATTTTTTTGCGCCCCGTGTACTTTTTTGCAAACTTTATCGCGGCCTCGACTGCCTCGGCCCCGCTGTTGTTGAGGTGCACCTGTTCCAGTCCCTCCGGCGCCAGCCCCGTAATCTTTTCGAGAAATTTTTTCCGGGTCGGGTTGTACAGGGAGCTGTGCACCGTGATTATCTTGCCCACCTGCTCGGTTATGGCGTCCGTGACGCGCCTGTTGCGGTGTCCCAGCAGAGCCACCCCGTACCCCGCCATGCAGTCTATGTACTGGCGGCCGTCAGTATCCCACACGTCTGCCCCCTGGCCCCTCTCGATTGTGACGGGAAACCTCTGGTATAGCCCGCCCATGTATGCGTCCTCGGCGCGGATGCTGGCGTTGTTGCTGTTGCTGTTATCATTGCCACGGCTGTTATCACCGCCGCTGCCGTTGTTGTTACTGCTATCAGTCACTTCCTGATCACCGTGCAGTTCTCTTCTGCTATGGCCCTCGATATGGGGTTTTCGCGCCGTCCGCTTGCAATAAGCGCGGTGCGGACCCCCATGTCGATGGCCTCGGTGGACGCCAGCACCTTCTTCTCCATGCCGGGCCCTATCTTTGGCATCGCATCCCGCGCCTCCTGCCTCGACATGCCTGTCACAAGCCTGTCGTCTAGCATCAGCCCGTCCACGTTTGTCATGAAGAGCACCTTGTCGGATCCGGTGGCGCCTGCCACGTTTGCCGCGGCCCTGTCACCGTCGACGTTGAGCATCTCGTACTCCTCGCTTATGGCGACCGGCGATATCACCGGGACGATTCCCTGCCCGAGCAGGCCCTTGATGAACCCCGAGTTTACCTCCGATATCTTGCCCGTATACCCGCCGTCGATCGCCTGCTTGCGCCCCTTCTCGTTTACTATTATGAGCCTCTTTTTGCGCCTCGCCCTTATGGTGCGGGCGTCTGCCCCGGAGAGCCCGACCGCGTTTATCCCGTTCTGCTGGAGCAGCCTGACTATCTCCTTGTTTACCATTCCGGACATTACCATCGTGAATATGCGTGCAGTCTCCCTGTCGGTGTACCTGCTCCTGATCCCGCTCGGGGAGGTCACAAACCTGGGCTCGCTTCCCATCTGCTCGCACACGCTCGTCACGGCCTTGCCGCCGCCGTGGACTATAATGACGCTCTCGCATTCGGCCACCTTCTTGATGTCGGATACGGCCGACGGATGCATCTCGTCGACCACGCTTCCTCCGATCTTTATGGTGATCATCTTCCATTGTGCCCCCGCCGCGCCGTCAATAATAACGGTGCGTACGCCGGCTCTCACGAATTCGTGAGATCCTCCACGCAGGCAGCGGGAGGGGTACAGATAGCGAAATGTAAGTGTTAACCTGATTTGGGCCGTCTAGACGTACCTTGCAATCTCTTGGAGAT
>JAPPIP010000116.1 GCA_028820595.1 Nitrososphaerota archaeon
CGGCGCCCCGCGCGGTTTGCCGGCCTTGCCCGCGCCCCCCTTTTCCTGCATTTTTTTCTGCCGCCTCCCCTGCCGGCTCAGCGCGTTGTGCGACGGCGGGGTGTTCGCGTTGTCATAATACTCGAGCCTGCGCTCCAGGACCTGTATCCGAGACTCCTGCTCCTGTATCCTGTACTCCTGAATCTCGATGGTCTGCCTGAGTTTTATGATTTCTGTCCTTGCCTCCCTGTAGAGTTTCTTGTAGGGTTTTGCCGGTTTGTTCAATACCGCGTATGCGGACTCGTAGTATTTGGATCAGGCAGGACAAAAAATTTCACGTGAATGGTAAAAATCTAGGCACGAGGTTAACACTTACAATAGTTTTATTACAACAGGGTGGAATCGACGCGCATGAACGGCGCGGTGCGCGGCAATGACGGCTCGACTGGCGGCACCCTCCGCTCTGGACTCTTTATCCCGTGCGCGGCCGCGCTGCTGTTAGCGCTGGCGGTCCAGGCCTCGCCGTGCGACGGCCTCTGCGAGGCCCGCGCCGACGGAGGCGCCACGTACGTGGACTCTGTGAGGTTCGTGCAGTACCTCGATGAGAACACCGCGCTCGAGGAGGTGCGGGGCGGCGGCCTTGACATGTACTATTATCACGTCTCGTCTGATCAGCTCGAGTCGCACCAGTCGCGGCAGGGCCTAAACGTGCACGAGTCGACGGGCGGCTCCTACAGCATACTTGTAAATCCCGCAGTCTCCGAGTCCGCGTTCAACCCGTTCCAGGACAGGGACGTCCGCTTTGCGCTAAACTACCTGATAGACCGGCGCCTCGTCGTAAACGAGCTGATGGGCGGCTACGGCGTGCCGATAATATCCCACTACGGGCCCTACGATCCCGAGTACCTCACGGTCATCGGACGGCTTGCGGCCTTTGAGTTTGGGTACAATCCGGCGCTTGCCGAGCGGCTGATATCAGACCGGATGCATGCGATGGGCGCGACCCGGGACGCGGGCAATGGCGCGTGGATGGCAGGCTCCGAGCCCGTCTCCGTCTCGTTCTTCATACGGAGCGACGATCCCGTGCGAAAGTCGATAGGGGAGATACTCGCGTCCGAGCTTGAGCGGATGGGATTCGTCGTACAGAAGGAGTTCGGTGACCTCAACAAGGCTTTCGTGGTGGTGTACGGCTCGAATCCGGCGGACCTGAAGTGGAGCCTGTACACGGAGGGGTGGGCAAAGTCCGCGTTCGTAAGGTATGACTCGACGGGACTCAGCCAGATGTACTCGCCGTGGTTCTCAAACATGCCCGGGTTCAACGATCCCTCGTACTGGAACTATGAGAACGATATGCTTGACAACGCGACACAGCGCATCTACACGGGGGACTTTGAGGGGGAGGAGGAGCGCGCAGAGCTCATACGGTACGCCGTCGCCGAGGGGGTCTCCGAATCCGTCCGGATATTCATCGCAGGCAAGAACGTCCTGTATGTGACGCACGAGTCCGTCAGCGGGGTGGTAAACGACTTTGGCGCCGGGCTCCCAAGCCGGTTCACTCCGATAAACGCCAGGATGGACTCGCCCGCGTCCGGGTCGCATGATGGGGGCTCCACCACCGAGGGCGAGGGCGAGCTCCGCATAGGCGTCAAGCAGATCTACCAGGGAGCGTGGAACCCCGTGATGGGGTTCAGGGACGCGTACAGCAGCCAGATCGGGACGCTCCTGTCGGATCCAGCAGTCTTTCTGCACCCGTATACGGGCAGCGTGATCCCGCTCCGCGCGGAGTGGAACGTCACTACCGCGGGCCCCCTGGGCGCCCTCGACGTGGCCGGTGACGCCATCCTCTGGGATCCCGTGCAGCAGCAGTGGCGGGAGGTGGGCCCCGGGGTCAACGCGACCAGCATGGTGACGTTCCGTTACGCGCTGGGCAACTGGCACAGCGGCGCCGCGATGGACATGCTTGACATCGTCCACTCGCTGTACTTTGCAAAGGAGTGGGGGACGCATACGGGCCCTGACGACGCCACGTTTGACACGGAGTTTACGTCAGTCGCGGCCCCCAGCGTGCAGACCATAAAGGGGATCAGGCCCGCCGGCCCTGACACCGTCGAGGTATACGTGGATTACTGGCACTTTGATGAGGGGCAGATCGCGCAGTGGGCGTCGCCGGGGGTCAGCATGCCCTGGGAGATGGTTGCCGCAATGGAGGGCGTGGTGACCGACGGCAAGGCCTCGTTTTCGCGGTCCGGGGCCGCAAGCAAGGGCATCGGATGGCTCTCCGTAATCGTACCCAACGACTCTGCCATGATACGCGACGAGCTGGGGTCGATGAGGGACGCCGGGCACGTGCCGGCCGCGCTCGCGCACGCGCAGCCGCTTGCGGGGCTGGTCGGAGGCCCTGACGGCGGTGGCGACGGCGGCGGCCAGCACTACTTCCAGTCGCGGTACGATTCTGCCATATCGTGGATCGACGATATGGGGCACGCCATGGTGGGCAACGGGCCGTTCTATCTTGACTCGTATTCGCCGGAGTCCCGCAGCATCAGGCTGATATCATTTGGTGACGAGACGTACCCGTTTGAGCGCGGCAGCTGGTCGGGGTTTGAGCGCGCGGCATTCCCGGAGATTGCGGGGGTGGATATCCGCGCAAGGCCCGTCGTGGCCGGGGGCGAGATGCGCGTGGACGTGTCCACCCGGGGGGCGGACTCCGTCCTGTATTTCGTGACAAGCGGGCGCGGCGAGATCGTGTCCTCCGGGACGCTGCCTGTCACTGCCGCCGCTGCCGCCGACACAGATACAGCCGACGTGACCTCCGTCGTGATTGGGCCTGGCGACACAAAACTCCTAAGCGAGGGGGCAAACACGGTGCGCGTATTCGCCCTGTCTGAGACTGTCCTGAGGCCCGACATCTACGAGGCCGGGTTTCTGGCAGTCTCGTCAGGCGGCGCGGATCTTGGTGCGGGAGGCGGCGGTGACACCGACTCCGCTGCCGCCGGCATCGGCTCCCCCGACGCCCCGTCATTAGTGACACCGACGCCGCCATCGACGCCGCCACCACCACCGCCGGATGCGGCCGCCGACGAGTCCTCCGTGCCGTATGCGGTTGCAGCAGGCCTGGCGCCGGCGGTGCTCGGGGCCGCGGTGTACTGGGTGCGTAAAAGAAAGACGCAGGCCTCAGATGTGACGGCCGCCTCCTCTAGAAAATGACGCCCGTGCATGCCCGTGCATGCCCGTGCAGCTGGTGGCCGCCGGCGCCGATGCTCGCGTTCCCCCGGGGACTTTCACGCAGCGGCGTTCCCGCTCATGCCAGCCCGTACCCTGCCGCTATCTCCGACGCGTCATCCTGTTCTGTCATTGCTGCATACTCTGCCAGAATGTTGCGGTTCAGGTCGTAAAATGTGTGGCCCCACCTGAACCTGCCAAGCACGTTGTGGGCCATGTCGTCGTATCCCATGATGAACAGCGAGGCCGCTATGGCCTCTGCCGTCGTCAGCATGCCTGCCTTCGCGTAGTTTACTGGGTTTCCTGCAAGGAGTGGCGGTAGGCGCCTCGAAGATCCCGCGTCGTACCGGCGCGCCGCGCCGCCGCCTCTTCCTCTTTTGCGCCCCCCTTCTGCATCGCGAGGCGCGCCAAACTCTCCCCCTGCAAGCCTCCAGGAGCAGTCCACCCCGACTACCGCCCCCGCCGTGCGTCCGTCAGACGGCATCAGCATGGTGTCGCTGTAGGGGTTCAGTATTATGGCCCTGCGGCCGCGCGGCACCCCCCTGATCTTGCGTGCAATGCCCGCCTTTAGTAGGCGCGCCGCGGTGCACTTTCTGGGATCGTCCTGGTATCTCATCAGGACATCTACTCTCATCGCGCGGCATGGGCCGCCTTCATATTTGATGCTTTTTTTGGAGCGCTGGTGAATCCACGGGATCTGTTTTCTCGTGGAAAGCGTCGGAGGCTTGCAGGCCTTGCCGCGTTCTGAATGACCGTCATGACTGGGGTACTGGCAAATCTTCAGGACTGCAATCCACAAAATTTATAGCATTGTGCGCATCAATACATACATGAGCAAAGGTGGAGAAGTGGCACGTCGTTTGAAAGACAGGTTGCCACAACATGTGGATGATCTGGAATGTATTGCGCGCAGTTTTGACCGTTCGGAACAACTTCTGAAGGAAGCCGATAAACGGTGGGATAATTTAAACGCCGGTACCGCGTAAGATGTCATTCACGCGGTTAGAAATGGCAGTTCTTTCAACACGTAGATCATTAAGCAGGACTTCATGATATTCTATGTCGGCGTTCACGTTAGTTCGTCTTTCTTTCAACATGCCCAATCTCTCTGCCACGTTTTCTATTTTTACGTCTAAATCTTCCATTTGGGCTCTAAGTTCGGCTAGTAAGCGGTTTGTGTCATCCATGTTGACGTATTGCTTGTGGTAAATATTTATTTTTTTGACAACAGATCAAGGCTTCCACCATCCTCACGTCGAACGGCGCCTCCGACTTTGCACATGCCAACAAAAAGCAGTGCGCGATAAAGAGCCTCCTTCGCAAGGACCCCAAGTACCGCAGGCGCATACAAATGGCGGGCGACACCAACAACAACCAGACGAAGTCCTTTGACGTAAACACCCTGAGGGCCAAGGAGAGGGTCATCCACGGCATCAAGAGGGACGGTTCGATCATACTGAGGGAGTTACAGACCCACCACAACCACAGGCCGCATTAGGGCCTGAATGGGGACACCCCGGTGGACAGGGCGGGTATCCGCATCATGGGAACAAGTAAGTGGAAGGCAGTCATCCAGAATGCCGCAAAGCCCGCCAGCTCCCGATGCTTTCCACTAGAACGTCCCCCCGTTAGACTGCCAACCCCTTTTTTGGGCAGTGCCGTACGGCCCCGGCCGCTACACTGCCGCAAACGGGTCCGCGGACTGGTCGCGTGACGTGTACGTGCGTCCCCGCCATGAAAGCGACGGGTTGGGGCGCACGAGGCCTGCGAGAAACCCCGCCGCGACTACGAGGCCACCTACCGGGGCAAGCAGCCCGTACGGCACGCCTATCCCCAGGCCCGTCCTCGACTCCAGGACGGCCCCCGCCCAGACCAGGGCGGATGCCACCGCGCTGGCGGACGCGGCCAGGACTGCGGGGACGAGGCCCGTCCACGGCCCGCCCGATGCGGCGGCGACGGCGGCGGGAATGACGGTGCCTGGGAGCGCCAGAAACGGCGCAAACAGCAGGAACGTGACCGCGGCCGCAATGCCGGTCGCGGTGCGCAGCCCGTACTGCGTGCGCAATGGAATCATCAGCCTCTTTAGCGCGTTCCACAGCGTGTGCCCGTCCCTGGCCCAGACGGCCTCGATCAGGTGCTCGCCCCGGAGCATCAGCATGCGGTGCCCCGCCTCCTTTGTGCGGCGGCCCAGCGCGCCGTCCTCTATCATCTCGCCCCTGACGCCCTCGTGCGCGCCGACTGACAGGTACGTTTCGCGCCTTATGATGAAAAAGCTCCCAAAAAAGTAGCCGGTCTTGCTGTCCGGACTGTTGACGTTGAGTGCAGAGAACCGCGTGTGGAGAAAGACCGATATCATGGGCAGCGTGGCCCTGGTCCAGAACTCGGGTGCAAGCATCCGCGGCATCACCGTCAGCGCGTCAAGCCGGCCCCCGAGCAGGCGGCGCACGGCGAGGCCGATCATCCCTTTTGTGTGGCGCGTGTCGGCGTCCGTGAACAGCAACAGGCCGCCCTTGGCCCTGCGGTACCCCTCCATGCAGGCCCAGTTCTTTCCCATCCAGCCGTCAGGCTTTGGCCTGGCAGAGACGGGCACGATCACGCCGGGGTGGCGGCGGGCGCACCGCTTGATTATGCTCATGGTATCGTCACCAGACGAGTCGTCGATTGCGACGACCTCGTAGTTTGGATAGTCCTGGACGGCGAGCGACTCGAGGCAGCGCTCTATGTAACCCTCCTCGTTGCGGGCCGGGAGTATGACAGACACCATCGGGCAGTCTGCGGGGCCGGAGGCGGCGGCGGGTTTGGCACCGTCTTTGCCGCCGCCACTGCCACCACCACCACCACCACCATCATACCCCCCGTCACTCTCATCATAATCGTCATCAAGGTACGGGACCAGCCTGAACGTGGCCGACATCGAGCGTATCAGGTACACCCAGGCGCCTGCCACGCATGTCATGATGGCCGCAACGGCGCAGAGCGCCACGTCCGCCGCAAGGGTCTCAGACATTGAGCGCATCACACCGACTTTTCCGCGGCCTCCTTGATGGACTGCATGGCCATCTCGGTGCCGTTTCTGATGTGTCCCTTTAGCATGCCCGTGAACATGCCCATCATGCCGGTCATCTTGACGTCCCATACGGTGCGGAGAAGCACAGAGCCGTCGCCGCCGTCGCCGCCGCGCTGCTCCATGCTGACTGTCTTTGTGCCCTTTATGATCCCGTCAGTGAAGACCGCCTCGATCTTCTCTTCCGGGTACAGGATCACGTCCTGCATGCACTTTTGGTCACGGAACGCAATCGTAATCTCGCGGCGAATCGTGTTTTCCTGCCTTGAGATATTGCGGACGGACTTTGTGCCCTTCCAGTACGTGGGCTCGTTGTCGACGTCGGATATGATCTTCCAGACCGTGCCGGGCGGCGCCCGTATCTCGACGTCCACTACGATCTCTGCCATGGTGGTACGGTAAACCGCATTAAATATATTAGATTCCGCCACTACACATGCAGGCTGTGATGGGCACCACGCCTAAAATCCAGAACAGTAACTCCGGTTCTAACGGCGTGTGCCATTCTTCCGTCACAGCCATCACTTAAAATGACCCCCCGCCGCGGCACCCAACGTGGCGCCAAGGGGCAGAAGCGGCAGAAAAAAGATACGCACGTTTGACGGCCCCTCGTTCTGGAAGAACGCGTACGCGCACCAGAGGGCGGCGCTGCTGCGCATGGTCGGCGTGCCGGAGGACAAGGTTGCAGAGATGTCGAGCTCCGCGTATCTGGACCTCCCGGTTGACGCCAGATACGACATAGAGACCTCGCCGGACGTGGACGTGCGCGGAATACTGGACTGAGTGCCGCGTACAGATGCCGGCAGCGCGGGTCCTGCTGCTGCTATTGCTGCCGCCTCTACCCCCGTCCCATGCAGGCGCGCAAGCGAAATTCATTTTAAGGCACCCGCGTGCCGCAACACATGGATCTTGCAAGTTATGAGGATTTTGCAAAGCTGGACATACGGGTGGCAAGAGTGACTGACGCCAAGCCCATAGAGGGAAAGACGCGCATAATGGAGGGGCGCGTCGACCTGGGCGGCGGCGACGAGCGCAGCGTGGTAATCGGAGGCGCCCAGTACCATGCCCCAGAGGACATGATCGGGAAGACCGTTATCGTAATAGCCAACTTGGAGCCAAAGAGGGTGGCGGGCATCGAGTCGGACGCCATGCTTCTTGCCGCAGACGTGGATGACAGGCCGGTCTGGCTGACGCCGTCCGGCGAGGCTCCTATCGGGGCGCCGGTCAAGTAGCGGCGGCAGTATCCGCACCCGCAGCGCGCATCCTACTCGTACGCCATCAGATCATACTCCTCCAGCATGGAGTGGAGGTTGTTGACCGAGCGGTCGACGTCGGCCTCCTTTTTTGCGCCCGTGCAGACCAGCTTGCCGGAGGAGAACAGCAGTATGACGGTCTTCGGGTCTAGCGTGCGGTGGATCAGCCCCGGGAACTGCTCTGGCTCGTACATGCTGCGGGGCAGCGAGCGCGCGGCCTGCTCCAGGTGGATCCGCCCGCCCAGGTTTATCGAGGCCACGATGTTCTGAATCTCCACTGTGGCCTCGTTTTTGACGCTTATTCCCCCCTTGCGCAGCCTCTGCACCACGGTCTTGACGGCCTTTCTTGCCAGCTTCTCGGACTTGGAGCCGGTGCATACCATCTTGCCGGAAGTGAATATCAGGGTGGCAGTCTTCGGGGTCCGGAGCCGGAACACCAGCCCGGGAAACTGGTCGGGATGGTACTCGACGTCCGGAAAGGTGCGCGTAATCTCGTTGAGGTCCATCGGCTGGTCTACGGAGGCGGATGCGACCACGTTCTCCACGCGGATTACGGGCTTGGTCTGCGGCATGCCATGTGTGCACAAACCGCATAATAAAAGGACTCGCCGACCCCGGATGCAATAATCCCGGTGGCGGAAGGAGGAGGAGGAGGGCAGAAGAGGGGGACGGCCGCCATGTCACAGCGACGCAGGTCCGCCCTTTCGAATCATTTATGTTGAAAACGGCCCCTGCGCACTCCAGTGAATTTTACGGGATTTGAACTGGACCAGCTGCTCGGGATGGGAGAGGAGTCAAACCCGCTGATGATGCTCGTGTGGATACTGCCTGTAATACTCTTCGTGTTTTATGGCCAGAGAATACAGCTCTATGTGACGTCAGGCGAGATCAAAAAGGCGATAAAGAAGCTTGACGCGTACAGGTCAGAGTCAAGGGACGAGCTGCTCGGACACCTCAGGGACGTCACGGGCAGTCCACAACAGCAGCAGCAGCAACAGCAGCACCGGCCGCCTGGCCAGGCCAACCCAGACGAGCTTGCAGGCAAGGTATCCAGGTTCATAGACTATATCACGATAATGCCGGTGGACATGGATCCGTCGGGAATAGTGCCAAAGGTCAAGCACGTGATGCGCACAAGGGAGGACGTGACGAGGAGGCAGGTCAGGGCCCTTGCCCCGGGCGTGGCAGACGAGCTGCAGGCGGCAAGGGTGCAGGTCCTGCTTGAGATTGCGTCCTCGCTGCACATGATACACAAGACAGTCAACCACATGTTCCTCACCGCAAAAAGGCAGAACAACTATCCGCTCATCCTGCCGCTGCAGATGGCGCTGCCCTTTGTAATGGAGCAGGCCGAGGCCCTCAGGAACGCCACCGGGGCGTTCAGGGAGGGGCACCCCGTAGGCGACGGAATCGGGCCCATGATAGTCGGGAGGATGATGCGCGGGCTCAAAAAGGAGGAGGCCGCCCTGCACACGGTGCTTGCAAGGGACTCGTACGAGGGGCGCAGCCTGCTGCTGCTAAAGGCGCGCGGCCCCGCCCCCGTGGTCGGAAGGCCCGCTGACGCCATATCCTACATCGCGGAGTCTGGGCAGGAGATACATGCCATCATAATGATAGACGCGGCCCTCAAGATGGAGGGCGAGGATTCGGCAAGCGTGTCGCACGGGTTTGGCGCCGCGATAGGGGGGATCGGCACGGAGAGGTACGAGATCGAGGAGTACGCGCTGGGGGCCGGAATACCGATCTTTTCGATAGTGGTAAAAGAGTCCGTGGAGGAGGCCGTTACCATAATGACAGAGGAGATAGCGCAGAGGGCCGACGAGATTGCAGTCCAGGTGCGCGAGATGATACTAGAGAACGCCGATGAGGGGCAGACAGTGCTGGTCATCGGGGTCGGGAACACGGCGGGTGTCGCGCAGTGACATCTGAGAGCGGCAGGAAAAAGAAGAGGCTCGTGACGGAGTACGCAACGACCATGTGCCACGGATGCGGGGCCTCTGGCAAGAGGAGGTTCAGGCACGGCGACGTCGTGTTTGAAGACGCGCCCGAGCCCTGCCCCGAATGCGGCGGTGCCGTAATGATAGACAAGATCTTCGGAGAGATTCTGGAGTGATGCGGGGCAGGCTGCAAGCCGGGTGCAGTGGCGGCGGCGGCAGCAGCAGCAGCGACAACCGCGTCAAGGGCGCGGCGCCGGGCTCAGGGCGCCGCGGTCACCAGCGTCACGCCCTCGTCGGTTGGAATGAACGTGTGCTCTGCCTGCGCCACCCGCTGCCCCTCGGCCTCTACAAGCACGGGATAGGCCTGGACGGCCTTTTTCTTTACGAGCAGCTCTAGCAGCTCCCTGGCCTCTGCCTCCTCCCATTCGGACGTAAGCCACCTGAGCGCGAACGGCAGCGTGTTGAACCTCTCCCAGATGCGGTCCAGCATCCGGTCGGCCTCCTCGCTCTTTGTCCTCTTGCGCGACACGAGCGCAAAGATGTTCTTTGTGCTGCCGTTGCGCACAAAGCCGCCGCCGTCACGCGTCGTGACAAACGGCTCGCACGCGTACGCGGACTGGTCCGACAGCGAAAAGCCGCCGATCGACCATATGTTCGGGATGGTCTTGCCGGCGTGTATCGTATATTGGTCAAGGGAGTGCCCGCTCAGGTTGGCAATGGGCTTGAACCCCATGTCCCTGATCGACGACTCGATGGTACGGCCTATGTCGCGCGCCTTTACTCCTGTTTTCATCATGGAGAGGGCCTTTGCGAGGGCCTTCTCAGCCGCACCGACAAGCGGGTCGTACTCGGGATCATAGCACACGGATACGGCCGTGTCGGCAATGTAGCCGTTGACGTGGGCCCCGAGATCAATCTTTACCAGATCATCGTCCTTTATCTCAAGGTCGTCGTCTGGCTCGGCCGTATAATGGGCCGCAATCTCGTTGATGCTGACATTGACTGGAAAGGCGCAGTCCGCGCCGCGTTTTTTAATCTCGGACTCGACGTACTCGCACAGGTCGTATGCGGTCCGGCCCACCCAGTCGGTGCTGCGCGCAATCTCCCTGACCTCGCCTGCGATCCGGCCCGCCTTTAGGTAATCCTCAACCTGCACTGCGCGACGGACGAGACGCGCACTTAAAATGATTGGCAATGGGGCCCGTCTGGCGTCCGGTGCGGCCGCGGCGCGCGGCGTGCCTGAAGGAGGGGCCGATTAGTCAGTGTCATAAACCCCCCAGGCCTCCGTCTTGGGCACCCAAGGGCAGGCTTGAGCGGAGGGGTTATGACACTAACTAAAGCCCGGCGCGTCCTTAAATTCCGATGCGGTGACCTGCCATTGCAGGCGCGTATGTCCCATCATTTGGCTTGCGATGGGATGTCGCGTCGTGCGTATTTAACACTCCGCGTCCCATATCGTGTCTAGATGCAGGCCCGCGTCTAGGGCGCTTCGTGCGGGTGAAATTCTAGGCAGGGTTATGACACTAACTACCGCCAGGGCGCTGTCCATTAATCGATCACTCTGCCCCAAATTTATGGCCATTTAAGCCCG
>JAPPIP010000126.1 GCA_028820595.1 Nitrososphaerota archaeon
CGGGCTTAAATGGCCATAAATTTGGGGCAGAGTGATCGATTAATGGACAGCGCCCCCCGGTTCCCGTATACTGTCAAGCGGCGGTTCCAACCCCCTTGAGATCAGATTCGCTTCTTGCCGGCGTGTGAACCCAAGTGACTGTAACCTGTGCCCCAAGATCGGACGGGCGGCCACGACACGGTGGAAGCCTGTCTCATGAGGCGTCTGCGTCCAACCGGATCGTCCCACTTGGTTAATTTTAATAACAAAGACATCTTACCCAGAACAATGACCACCGAGCAGAGTGAGGACGAAGAGATAAAGGAACTGAAATCCATCGCAGAAAAGGCGATAAAAGAAAACAGGGCTGTCTTTCAACGCCTGTCCGAAATCTGATGTACAGGGGAATAACGAAGCAGAGCCTTGGGACTCGCTCCCACGTATGATACGAGCTTTTCTGACGTCCCTACCACTGCAGCGGTATGACCCTGTCGTTGGCAGCACGCCTACAAGTCCATGATCCGGCTACGATCAGGCTCTCGGCTACATCTGCGCCCGCAATCGCCTGTCTCAGGTCGTAGTCGCTATCGTCGTAGCCCACTCCTGATGTTGTCTGTGCGTCTCGGTGCCTCTAACCCCTGGTCGAGCTGCTCTGGCGTTGCGTTCTGTACTATCGTACACCGCCTGCATGTGATCCAGCCGACATTAGGTTTGCGTGAGTCACACATACCCCAATCCGGGAACTCCTCAGATCTCAAAGGATTCTCACTTCCCAGGCAGCATCGCAGGCAGCGCGTCCTTTTGGTGATGATCTTGCCTTGTGCTTCCCTTGTGTTCCATAAGGAACACGCGAGGGCATGCGCAACGCCCTTGGATTTGGCAATCGGCAGCTGCGTGTCAAAGTAAGCCCGTAGTGTGTAGGGGCTCCGCGCAAGGCGGGAGCGAAGCGTCTTGCGCATCTCCTTGCCTATCTGTGGCGTAGGCACAAACGTCCTGGGTGCTCGCTTTGCCACTGTTCTGTGGGCACCTGTGGTCAGGTGCAATGGCCGCAGAGATGCAGTGCGGCGGCTCGCAGCATGCCAGCCTGCCGTTGAGATGGGCAGGCAGCTTTGTGGTGCCCGACGCGATCAGGAACGTGAAGGACCCGTCCGGCCATGCCTCCGACCCGCCGTAACGGGGACTTTACATAACGAATTCGTCATATACCAAAAATGTTATATAACGTACTTGTTATGTAATGGCGTGGACATCGTAACTGGGAATATTGTAAAGGGCGATGACCTGTATGGGCGCGATTATGAACTAGATCTGCTTTGGAAGACGGTTGAAAAAGACAGCCTGCTGCTGACGTCCCCCCGGCGGTACGGCAAGACAAGCGTTGTAAAAGCCATGGAGGACAACCCGCGGGCCGGGTGGTCTGTCATCTATGTTGACATGGAGGGGTCTTCCGATCCCCCCGAATTCGTAGCTGAACTGTCGAAACGTGTCAGTACCACCCCGTTACAGAAGACACGGAATCTTTTTCGCAGCGCAAGGGACGCGACCGACGAGCTCCATCTTCCTGGCCTTGTCGGAGTCAAACTGCGGGAACCGGACGTCAGCTGGAAGGAAGACGGGACGGAGATCTTTTGCGAGCTGAAAAAAAGCAGTCCGAAATCAATCGTCATCATTGATGAGCTCCCCACATACCTGCTCGCGATGCAGGAAAAGTACGGGGATGGCGGTTCGACAATCTCCGCGTTTCTACATTGGCTGCGCAGAATAAGGCAGGATCTGCAGATCAGGTTTGTCGTTTGCGGCTCAATCGGAATTGACACCATTGTGGATAAATACAGATTGGAAAACTCAGTCAATGACTTTGCCAGGCTGCAACTTCTGCCTTTTGATGACGAGACTGCAAAAGGCATGATAACTACCCTGCTTGACAGGTACGGCATAGGCCACACCGACGATCTAGTCAAAGAGATCATGGAGAGCATTGGCCTGCAAGTGCCGTTTTTCATACAGCTTATGCTCAAAGAGATCCGAGACAGGACCGATTTTGGGAGAAAGGACTTGACAAGCGAGATAATTTCCGACTCTTACTGGAAGGGACTGCTGGGCGCCGAGGGGAAAAAGGATTTTGCATGGTATTTCGAACGCCTCAGGACCGAGTTTCGGGGGAATGACCATCGGGCAGCACTGGAAATCCTGCACCTGCTTGCACGCGTTCCAGGCGCTCCAGAGGCCGAGTTGGCGGAGATCCACAGCGAGATCACGCAGAGAGACGACGAGCCCGGATTTAGGAGGATCCTACATGTCCTTGAGACCGGTTTCTATATTGCGAGAAGCGATGCCGGCATAACTTTTCACAACAAGGTCCTGCGGGATCTCTGGATCCAGGAGGGGGGCGCCCGCTGACGGCATTCTTCAGATTCACACCCGGCCTGGCTGACGGGGATGATTTGGAG
The DNA here is from genome assembly GCA_028820595.1 of Nitrososphaerota archaeon. GTDB lineage: Archaea > Thermoproteota > Nitrososphaeria > Nitrososphaerales > Nitrosopumilaceae > Nitrosopumilus. The sequence goes on from JAPPIP010000126.1 coordinate 2,430, forward strand.
GCGATTTCCGTGGGCGGAAACGAGCTTGTGCAAGACTACGTAGAGAGCATAAAAAACTCCGTACGCGGCAAAACCACGCGCCAGATACTGCTCTTGGGCCCGAGGGGCATTGGAAAGAGTCACATGCTGTCACGAATATTTCACAGCCTGTCCAAATTGGATCAAGTTACCGCGGTCAGGCTTGCAGAAGAGGAGTACTCGGTATTCAGCTTGGATGATCTCTGTCGGCGGATCCTCGAAGCGCTAGGCTGCTCCTACCATGGGGAGGATGCCACTGCTTATTGCAGGGGTAAGTTGAGTGAGCTGAAAGAAAACGGAAAACCTGTCGTCCTGTTTGCGGAGAACCTGCATATGATGTTTGGGCAGATTCAGCCGGATCTGGCGAAACTGCGCAGCATCATACAGTCCGACCAGAGCCTGTCCATAGTCGGCTCGTCCCTGACATACTTTGATCTGATTTCATCCCCGGACGAGCCGTTTTACAGGTTTTTTGATATCAGGCGCATTCGCGGCCTTGCAGAAGCACAGGTGCTTGAGTTAATCAAGAAGCGGCTGGTACTGGCCAAAAAGCAGTCCCTCATAGGATCCTTGGAAAAGCACGCCGGGCGCATGGCCGGTGTCCGGATGCTTACCGGGGGAAACCCTCGCCTCGTTCACATTTTGGCCGATACAATCGTGCAAAAAAACTCGTTGGAGGATTTGGAACAGGAATTGCTATCATTACTGGATCAGCTGACTCCTTTTTACCAGGCCCGAATGGAGACCATGTCCGACGAGCAGCGGAGACTGTTTGACACGATTGCTCTCGCAGAAGGGCCGCTGTCCCCTACCGAGATTGCCAAGCGGCTGAACACTTCAAAGCTTGCTAGCGTGGTCTCACAGCTGCGCAGGATGCAAAGAGACGGGCTCGTGGAAAATGTCAAATTCTCCAACAAAAGGGGCACTCGGTACCAGATAACCGAACGGCTTTACCGCATTTGGAGGGAACTGCGCTCGGCGCGGGGAGCAGACAGGGTGAAACTTTTTGTTGACATCATAAAGCTGTGGTACACCCAAGAAGATCTGGCCGAGGAACTTGAAGGTGTCTCCAGTGAGTTTGACAAGCTGTATCCGCATTCAGAAAAAGAGACGGCTTCTGCGGCTAAAAAAATGTGTTATGTCCTAAGGACAGTCCGCGACATAGAAATAGTCCAGTTGTACGCGGCAGCCACGAGGCTGGCACGGTCGAATCAGTCTGAATATGCGCTACAGGAAATTCAGCGGATGAGGGATCTTAACGGCAAAGAAAAAAATGAAATCCTGCAAAAATGTGGCGACGTGCTGATATCTTTCGCCGAATTGGAACTTCTTACCGATTCAACATCACCTGTATATGCGGGCAAAATAGAGTCAATAATGGATCGAATAGACGGACTAGATGAACGAAAAGTCAGCATTCCCAAGGCGGCGCGTGATCGTAAGATAATTCATACGACTTATGAAGCAATCGCATCCTATCTAATTTCCCACGGCCGGCATGAGCGCGCCCTGTACTTTAATGACATTGCCCATGATTGCTCAAAGGGAGTTTTCTGCGCCATTGCGCTTAACCAGCGTGCGGGGCTCAAGGCATTTCAGGGATATCATGATGAGTCCCTGAGGCTCGTAAATAAGATCTTAAAACAAGAACCTGAGAACCGAGAAGCGTTGGCCAGAAAAGTACTCAACTTGACGGACCTCAACAGGCAGGATTTGGCCGTTGAGGCCAGCAAAGAACTCCTTGCCCTAGGCGTCGGATTTTTTGTGGTGGCATCAATGCCGTTCATCAGATTTAGGCTTGAGCAAGAGTTGCTGGCACTGACGAAGCAGTATCGTGAATCGCTGTTAAAACTAGAGTCTGGTGGGCTTTCCAGCATCTTGAGATCCTATATAGAAATACTCACTCATGAGCTATGGCACGCAATTATCGATAAAAAAGCGGATGACCGCCGGTTTGCCATCTCTGCTCTATCCTCGATCAAAGACATGGCAAAGCCCGAGGACGTGGCTTGGGGATGCGCACACGCAGTCTTTGCCAACATCAGAGGGGTTGACGGATCGCAGGAGATGATTCCCACTCTTTCGACCATATTTGGCAGGGACAAATTAGAGGGACTTACTCCACTCACAAAGACGCTACAGTATTTCGAAGACAAGGATCCGGCCGTCTTGGAAAAAATGCATCCCGAGTTAAGACACTTGGCGATTCACATCATACAGAAGGTGTCACCCGACATCACAATCAGCAAAGAGATCCTTGATTCCGTTTCCTCCGAATAGCGGGCAACTGAACCACCACCCCACCATCACCATCACCTAAGGATTGCCCACCGTCTGTGTCCTGCAGCCAGATGGTCACGACGCGGCGGAAGTCTTCCTCATAACGAGGCGCCTGCGCCCAAACTGGTCCATCACCTATCAATGCACGGGAACCCGCCCACCGGTCGGACAGGAGTATGACATAAGGATGCGAGTTTTCACCGCGGCTCTCATCTCTGTTGTCACAACCGCCGTCACGGCTGCCGCTTCTGCAGGTCCTCTATGATCCCGTCGAGCTCCGACTCCACCATGGTAATTATGGGCGGTATGAATCCGGACGTGACGTTCTGCTCCGGCCAGTGGAGCTGGTTGGTCCTGCCGTTGAGCGTCACCTTTACGTTTGACTTTTGGTATTCGGTCGCGTTCTCAAACACCGGAAACGACTCCGACGGGATGGAGATGAACCCCGTCTCCTTTATGAGGGCCCTGATCTTTGCAAGCTTTGCGTCGCCAAGCTCGGACTTTATGTCGGGCCTGAGGTACCCCTGGTCGGAGACTGTATACCTCACCTCGCCGTCGTTCTTTATGACCAGGATCTCCGTGTACTGCGAGCCCACCCGCTCCGTTATGCCGTGCGAGACCTTTTTGAGCTGGTGCTTTGTATACTCGATGTCTATCGTGTCAAAGGAGTGGGCTGCTGACACGGGTATCTCGTTTTTGGTCAGGAGGGGCACAGAGATGAGGAGCGCCATGACGACTGGAATGGCGCCCAGAGCCAGATAGAACGGCCTTACCATGCGGTATGTACGCCGTGTCGTCAAATAAGTTTGATTCCCAGCGCTTTGGGGCATGGCACGGTCTCCTGCGGTGTCTTAGGACGCAGGATGACGGGCATGAACCTTCAATGGGCCTGGATCATACTGCTGCCTCATATAGCTTAAAATTCAAGCATGCAGACGTAATATTGTGGGGTCGTAGCCTAGCCTGGTAGGGCGACAGTATCTACACAGATCACCGCTAAGGGCTCCAGAGGTAAACTAAGCAAACTGACTCACGGATGATGTAAGTTTGGAGCTGTAGTGACCCGTAGGTCGCCGGTTCGATTCCGGTCGGCCCCACGTCCCCTTAACAGCGCGGTCACACTGACTGCGCGCGGCATGCACCGTGACGGCGCTCCCTCAGTAGCCCGTACGGTTCGTAACCGCATCCGAACCAAGATCACGCGTCCTGCCCGCCCCGCCCGCGCTTGAGCACGTTCAGGGCGGAGCCCGCCTTGAACCACTCTATCTGGAGCTCGTTGTACGAGTGCGCCAGCCGTATGTCCTCCGACTCGCCGTCCGCGTGCGTTATCGTGCATGCCACGGGCCTGCCGGGCTCCATGTGCGACAGCCCGTGCAGGCTTATCCGGTCGTCCTCCCGTATGCGGTCATAGTCCGCGGTGTCCGCAAAGGTCAGGGCCAGCACCCCCTGCTTTTTGAGGTTGGTCTCGTGTATGCGGGCGAGGCTCCTTGCAATGACCGCCGCGCATCCCAGGTAGCGCGGCGTCATTGCGGCGTGCTCCCTGCTGCTGCCCTCGCCATAGTTGTGGTCCCCCACTATGACCCACCTCATGCGCTGCTCCTTGTACTGCCTTGCAATGGCCGCGAACTGCTCCGTCTTGCCGGTCAGCGCGTTCTTTCCGGAGCCCACCTCCCCCGTGAACGCGTTTACGGCGCCAAGCAGCAGGTTGTCGCTCAGCCTGTCAAGGTGGCCCCTCAGCGACAGCCACGCGCCGGCAGGCGAGATGTGGTCGGTGGTGCACTTGCCGCGGGCCTTTGCCATTACGGACATCTCCTCGTAGTCCTGGCCGTCCCACGGCTCGAATGGCTCCAGTCTCTGCAGCCTGCCGCTGTCGGGGTCTATCGCGACCCTTATGCTCCCAGCGTCTTCTGCCGCGGGCGGCTCCACGTACACCGAGCCGGTGCCCGCGAACCCCCGGGGCGGCACCTCGGGCGCAGGCGGGGGCGGCTCGAGCACGTGCCTCGTGCCGTCTGCAGATACAAGCTCGTCCCTCGTGGGGTCAAACGAGAGGCGGCCCCCGAGCGCCAGAGCTATGATCATCTCGGGGCTGCCGATAAAGTTCAAAGTCGAGCGCCTGCCGTCGTTGCGGCCCGGGAAGTTGCGGTTGAACGTCGTTACTATGGTGTTCTTGGCGCCGGGCTCGAGCTCGGGCCTGTTCCACTGCCCTATGCAGGGCCCGCAGGCGTTTGCAAGGACGGTCGCGCCTATGCCCCGCAGCGATTCCATCTGCCCGTCGCGCTCGATCGTGGCCCGTATCTGCTCGGAGCCCGGAGTTACGAGCAGCGGCGCCTTTGATGCGATGCCGAGCCTGCTTGCCTGCTCTGCCAGGCTGGCTGCGCGCGACATGTCCTCGTAGGACGAGTTGGTGCAGCTGCCGATCAGCGCCACGGAGATCTCGTCCGTGTACGAGTTTGACTCCACGTCCCTGGCAAGCCCCGAGATGGGCCTTGCCAGGTCCGGCGTGTGCGGCCCCACGATGTGGGGCTCCAGCTCGGAGAGGTTGATCTCTATCACCTGGTCAAAGTACTTTTCGGGGTCGGCCTCGACTTCCGGATCGGCCGCGAGCAGTTGATGCGCGTACTCGTCTGCCAGATCCGCAATCTCGGCGCGCCCAGTCATCCTCAGGTACGCCGACATCCTCTCGTCGTACGGGAACACGGAGCAGGTCGCGCCTATCTCCGCGCCCATGTTCGTGATTGTCGCCTTGCCCGTGCAGCTTATCGACTGGGCGCCCTCCCCAAAGTACTCTACTATCGAGTTGGTGCCGCCGGATACAGTCAGGGTCTCGGCCACCTTTAGTATGACGTCCTTGGGGGCCGCCCATCCGCGCAGGGAGCCGGTGAGCCTGACCCCGATCATCTTCGGATACAGCAGCTCCCATGGGCTTCCGGCCATCACCTCGGCGGCGTCAAGCCCCCCGACCCCGACTGCCACCATGCCGAGGCCGCCTGCGTTCGGGGTGTGGGAGTCGGTGCCTATCATCAGCCCCCCCGGGAACGCGTAGTTCTCAAGCACCACCTGGTGGATTATGCCGGCGCCCGGCTTCCAGAACCCGCACCCGTACCTGGCAGCCGCGGTGCGCAGGAACTCGAAGACCTCGTTGTTCTTGCCAAGCGACGTCTTCATGTCCTCCTCGCCGCCGGACTCGGCCCGTATCAGGTGGTCGCAGTGGACAGTCGTGGGTACCGCGACGCGGCCCAGCCCGGTCTGCATGAACTGCAGCATCACCATCTGCCCCGTGACATCCTGCAGGGCGACCCTGTCGGGCCTCAGAAACACGTAGTCTTTGCCCCTTGCAATGGGTCCGGACGGCGTACGGTCGAGGTGCCCCGCAAGTATCTTCTCGGCCAGGGTCAGCGGCCCTGCGCCCGCCTTGCTGCGGTACCCCTCCAGCCTCCCGGACATCGCGCCGTATGCGCCGCGCACCATCTCAAGCGTGGTCTTGCTCATTGTTGCTACGATCTTGACGGGGGCCGGCCCGAATTTAACTCTAGACTGCGCTGCAGCGTCGGGATGGCGGCGGCGGGGGAGGAGGAGGGTACGACTGTAGGCGCGCCGCGGCGTCCTGCCGCCGTCACCCTCCAAACAATATAACAATTATAAGCAAAAAGCGGCCATACAGGGCGTTGTCATCCGCCGTTAGCACCGCCGCAGGGAGCCGCGCATAATGGTCAACAAGGGCTTCCCAAAGTTCGGCATGTCGCAGGCAGGCGCGTTCGTGGCGGCCCTCAAGAACTACAACCTGCCGGACTTTATACTCGCGATGATAGCAAAGGAGTGCAAGTCCGACCTCTTGGAGCGCGGAAGGATAGACGACCGCCTGCAGAGCATGAACGACGAGGCGCTCTCGATGCTCCACAGGATATTCGTAGAGTGCGAGGAGGACGAGGCCGGCAAGTACGCCCAGTACAGGTTCTACGCGTTCGTGTCAAGCGTGTACCACAAGTGCACCGTGCTGGTCAACGAGACCATCCCCGGCGCGTCGGGCAAGAACCACCGCGTGCAGGTCGCCGTAAAGAACGCGGGGGGCGTGTACATCGCCGTCGCCACGAACAAGGCCACCGGCAACCCGGTGGGCGCAAAGGACACGGAGAGGTTCTACAAGGTGGTCGACGATATCAAGAGCGGCGAGCAGGGGACGATGCTTACTGACGCCATATACGGATCCTCCGCCGGGTTCAAGAGGGACGCCACCAAGGAGCTTGCAAGGCTCAATGGCCAGAGGCCGGACGACCCGGAGAACAGGCTGGAGTTCAAGGCGGCAAACTTTGAGAACACGATATACTCTGTGACAAAGTGCTGATCAGCTCGATTCTTCGAGCGCGGATGCATCCACGACAAGAAACGACGGCCTTTCCTCCGTAACCTCGTGCGAGCCGTCATACTGGACGAACTCCAGCTGCGAGAAGACGTGCTTTGTCCACAGGTCGTGCACGTCCTGTATGTGGCGCTTGTTGCCTTTCATGCGCAGCATCTCGTGCAGTATCTGGTGCGACACGACGGTGCAGTTCTTCTCTGCAAAGAACAGGTCGGCGTCCTCCTCTTTGGAGATGTCCGCATCTTTGGGGGACTGCCAGTACGCCATGCCAAAGTTCTCGGCGTGGTACCCCTCGCACGTGCAGTCGGTCCAGATGGGCCTGAAATACGTGAGGTAAAAGTGGTATGTGTTTTTGCCGCGGTGCTCGTGGTCCCTGACGAGCGTGTGCATGTTGATGCGGTCAAGCACGCCGCGGGAGTTTGCGACGAGCTCGTCGCATTTGATCTCGTATGAGATGCCGAACTTTTCGCGTATCCAGGAGCCGTAGAACGCGGCCATCCTCTGGACGTAGTTATAGTCGCGGCCCGAGGCGGCCCTGTCCTGCTCGTGCTTTGTGACGAATATGAAGTGGAGTACGGGCATTGCAGGCACTGTGTTTGTGCGGGTTATTGGTGTTGTTGTGCTGCCGCTTGTGAGCGGGTGCTCGCAGCCATCCGCGGCGGTGTATGGAAATGAGAAAAAGTCAGTGGTGCGCGGCTCACGTCTGGCCCTCGATGCCCATCAGGGTGAGCGTCGAGCGGATCTTTTCGATCTTCCTGATCTTCCAGGTGATCGTCTCCCTGAGCTTTTCGACCGTCTCAGACTCGATCTTTGCCAGTATGTCGTACGCACCAAACGTGCCGTGAACCTCGATGACGCCCTCAAGTCCCTTCAGCTGACTGATGATGTCCTCCTCGGAGCCCAGCTCACAGTTTATCAAGACATACGCTGTTGCCATGGCAGCTGTCAATACGGGGCATATATCAACAGTTCGCGCAGTGATGCCTACGACTGCCATGGCTTGCGCGCGGCAGCGCCACCTAGTGTTCTCGGACTGCCTGCTTGGGGGGGGAGTCGATATCAGGCCTGCTCTGACATCCGGATTACCTCGTCCCACACGTCCTTGGGAACCGGCATTACGGACAGGCGTGATATGCGCAGGAGATCCCATCCCGCCATCTTTCTGTTCTGCTTGATCTCCGCCAGCGTGACGGGCCGCCTCAGCGGCTTTTTGTACTTTACATCCACCACCACGAACCGCTCGTCTGCCTCCTCGGGGTTCGGGTACGGCTTTGACGTAACCTGCATGATCCCGACTGCCCTCTTCTCCTTGCCCGTGTGGTAGAACAGCACTAGGTCGCCGGGCCTCATGTTGCGAATGTGCTTGAGCGCCAGATTGTTGTGGACCCCGTCCCACATGGTGATGCGGTCGCGCTTCAGCTGTTCAAACGAGTAGGCGCTAGGTTCCTGCTTTGCAAGCCAGCGGTTTGGCAACACATCAAGTGGCAGAGCCCCCGCTATATGGCTTGGGATTGTGCCCCGGTTCTGACTCGCGCGGGATCATCGGTGCTTTAGCCAAACCCTCACCAGGTTCTCTAACCGGGGGTCGCCCTCTGTGTAGCACGCCTGGGTGAACCGAAAGTCACCGGCATCGGTACGATCGCATCATCCCGGTCCGTCTGCGTGCCTGCTCTTGGGCGACCTGCGTTGTACCACCAATCTAAAAAGGATTTAGACCGACCGGGCGCTGTCCAATTCAACATGATTTCGCCCAAATAATGTGAACACTATGAGCG
>JAPPIP010000119.1 GCA_028820595.1 Nitrososphaerota archaeon
TACACATTTTCCTAATTTTGAATGAACATATCAGTCATGCAGCTTGGTTCACACCAAAATTCTTGTACGCCATGCTCCGATTGCGTTTTCTCAGCGCGACAAAGGCGATCAACCCGCCCAGAATGCCCAGAAACAGGGGCATCAGATACCACGCCGCTCTTGGCTGCGGGGCCTTGTTTGTGATCACGACAGTGCCGCTTTGGGACGTATCGACCTGCGGTTCCTGCGCGGGAGTTTCGGGCGTCTCGTCTTCCTGCGCGGGAGTTTCGGGCGTCTCGTCTTCCTGCGCGGGAGTTTCGGGCGTCTCGTCTTCCTGCGCGGGAGCAGGAGAGGCGTTGGCTGTTGCAAGCCTGTCCTTCAGACGCTCCAGATATTCCCTGTCTGACTTGTAAAGGTCGCTGCCGCTTTCAAGCTTGGACTTTATGTAGTTCAGCCTTCCCGCATCCCCTATGTTGAGTCTGAGAAGAGCTTCTACGTCTGCAGCGTCCATGTACAGGCACAGCATGACCGCACCGTATTTCAACCCTACGTTGCCAGATACTGTTGCAAATTCGCGACTTGGTCTAGAGCGGTGGGCAGATCATGTATTGGAAGCAGAACCGTCTGGCCAGACGTCATCATGCATGTTAACCAAATTCACAGATGTACTACATGTTGCAACCTTTTTGAAGAATGGAGCGGTGCAACGTAACGTGTCACTGCCATCAGAACCACGCAACAGCAAGGCGTGGTTCCTGCTACCGATATTCCTCGGCATCATTGGGGGCTTTATCATGTTCATGATACTGAGGCAGGGGAATCCGGGCATGGCAAAGAACGGCGTGATACTGGGCGCGGTCCTAACCACACTGTTTGTAGTCATAACGGTTGCGCCATTATCCATGTCTCCGGAAAGCCCCGACGTGATCCTTGAGGAAGAAAGCATGGAGCAAGGCACGGCCCCCGCCCCCGTTACTGCGCCAAGCGAGATTTTGACACCGCCGCCGCCGGTGATTCCGCAGGAGCGGCAGCCTGCTCCCGCTGCTGTGCCAAGCGAGATTTTGACGCTAGGTGACTTGACGTCTGATGAGACTGAATTTGTTGCGGCAATACTGGCAGTTGAATACGACGAATATCAAAAGTACGAGGATACATTCACGGTGCTTGGGGAGAGAGAAGGGCAGTACGATGATCAGGGCATGTACGATCAGCATAGTAGACAGGTAGACATACTGTTCGAGGCGCATGTCAACAACTGTGTGAATCCCGCTATGAGGGTCGCCGCTGCAAGTTCTCTTGACACGTCACGGGCAGCGCAGATCATACTCGATACATGCTTGCCTTTTTGGGAAGGCGTATTCGAGTATCATGGCTTGAAATAGACTGATGAGATCCGTGCCTATGTCACGAACTTGCACCAGCACCCGCCAAATCAATCCTTAAGTAATACAGGATTACACGTCATCTATGAATTTTGAAAACCTGCTGCGGAGGATCATGGACTCCGATGTCAACATCAGGCACAGCATAGTCACCGACATTGACGGGAACATACTTGCCGTAAACCACCGCGATGGGGTGGCCAACTACCTCTCAGAGGAAGAGACCGAGGCGTCGCTGAAAAGGGCCGCGAGTGCATGGAAGGGCCGCAAGGCGCTGAGCCCCAAGATCGGCCCGGGCACGTACGCAATGGCGGCATTCCAAAAGATCACAAGGATAACGTTCCCGCTCGGCGACGACAACCTGATCTTTGTAAGCATGGGATCAGACGGCGTGCGCCATGACATGCACGAGGGCGGCCAAAAGCAGATAGTCTCAAAGGTGCTCGGCATACTCAGCAAGGATCCCACAAGGGCGCTCGGCTGACGGCACAGAGACCAACTCATGCGACCAGCAAGGCGCGATAACTGATGCAGGGTAGGCGACAGGGGCACGACGCGTGCAGGCGCACAAGTCAGAAAAAAAGAAGGCGGGCAGGGACGCATGATGCCTGCTCCGGGCGCGTCACTGCTTTGGATAGTGCAGGTCGCACAGCATGATGTCGCCGCCGTCGGTGCGCAAGGCCCTGATTCCGCGCCCATCATCGACGCCCCTGCCGCAGGCGTTGCACGCAACGGGGCGAGCCGTGGTGCAGACCAGTCGCGGCCTGGGCATGTAGAGATCCTGTAGTATAGTGCTCATGACATGAGTAGAGGGCACGCGAATATAAAAGTACCGTACTTTATAGTTCTTATACGGTTGTATACTTATGACCAGGTGCTGGGGCCGCATCGTAGTGGGGGTGGGCGCCGTGTTCTTGGCCCTGCCGCGGTTACGCACGCAACCGTGTGCAGAAACGGCCCGGTCCCGCACCTGCAACAGGAGCGACCGTGTCACGCGAGGCGGGAGGACTGGCTCACCCGTGCCCGAGGTTCTCGATGGTTTCGGCAAGCCTGTAGGTTCGTTGATCACACAGCGAAGCAGAGTCAAACACGATTGTCACGGGCAGGGACACGAGTCCGCACACCGGGAAACCTCATCGGTTTAAATAAAACCCCCCGGCCATCACAGACATGGGTGGACGTATTTGGAAGGGCGCGTATCGTGCCACTAGACATTCCTAACAGAAACCAGTTCCAGATCTACAGCAACATATCACGCAGATACGAACATTCCTTTCTATTCGAGTCGCTTGCGGGTCCAGACGCGCTTGCCGAGACGTCCATCATGGGTTTCGGCCCGACGCTGATCCTGAGGGCATACAGGGACCGCGTCGAGGTCGTGCCCGGCGAAGCAGTCCGGGACGCTGCGTCCGCGGAGCGCGTGCGGTCCATATGCAGGGCCGCGGCGCGCAAGGGTGGCAGTAACGGCGGTGACGGCGGCGCCGGAGGCACTGGAAAGAGTGAGGATACTGCCGGGCAAGCGCGCGGCACGCCGAAAGGCACGGAGATAAGGACGGACGACCCGTTTGATACGATCAGGTGCGTGCTTGCGGCGGCGGCGGCCGGGACGGACCCGAATGCAAAAGGCGCTGATACAGCAGAGTCCGATTACAGGTACGTCGGGGGGGCGGTCGGCATGGTAAACTATGACGCGGTTCGCGCAATCGAGGACGTCCCCGATTCTAACGGCTCCGGCCCGCGAGTTATGGAATTCGGGGTCTACGACGACGGCATACTGTACGACAACAAGCTCGACAGGCCGTTCTACTTTTATCGCGGCCAGAGCAGGTATGACAGCATGATGAAAGCCGCGGAGGACGGCGGCGGTGACAGTGGCAGTGGCGACAATGACGGAGGCAGCGGGCGCGCACGCGGCGGATTTCGCGCGGCAAACATCAGGCCCAACATCGACGCGGCAGAGTTTGCAGAGATGGTCGACAGGGCGAAAAAATACATCCACGACGGGGACATATTCCAGGCCGTGCTCTCCAGGCGCTTTGAGTTTGATATAGACGGCAACACGCTGGCCCTGTACGGGACGCTGCGGGGGCTCAACCCGTCCCCGTACATGTACTACGTGAGGCACGGCGAACGCGTCACCATAGGCGCATCGCCGGAGATGCTAGTAAGGGTCACGGGCCCAGAGGTCGAGACCTTTCCCATAGCAGGCACCAGGGGCATCACGGGGGACGACGCCGAGGACGACAGGCTTGCCGCCGAGATGCTTGCGGACCAAAAGGAGTTGGCGGAGCATACGATGCTCGTGGATCTTGGGCGCAACGACATAGGCAGGGTCTGCAGGTTCGGGACGGTCCACCCCGTGTCGCTCATGATGATAAAGCGGTTCAGCCACGTGCAGCACATGGTGACCCATCTGGCGGGCACGATATCAGACGAGGCCGACATGTTTGACGCGTTCAGGGCCGTCTTTCCGGCGGGCACCGTCTCCGGGGCCCCCAAGATAAGGGCCATGGAGATAATAGACGAGCTGGAGCCTGCGCCGCGGGGGCCGTATGCCGGGGCCGTCGGCTACTTTTCATACAACGGGTGCTGCGACTTTGCGATCGCCATACGCAGCATATTCATAAACGGGCAGAAGGGGTTCGTCCAGGCGGGGGCCGGCATAGTATACGACTCCACGCCGGACAACGAGTTCAAGGAGACAGAGTACAAGGCGGGCGCGATGATCCAGGCGCTCAGGGAGGCATCGTCATGACAAGGCTGCTTGTGATAGACAACTACGACTCTTTCGTGTACAACATTGCCCAGTACATGGGGGAGCTGGGCGCCGAGTGCACGGTGGTGCGAAACGACAAGACCTCGGTGTCGGACATTGCCAAGGGCGCATACGACGCAATCGTCATATCGCCAGGCCCCGGCACCCCGGATGACGCCAGGTACTTTGGGATCTGCACCGACGTGATAAGGGAGCTGGGCCCCACGACCCCGATACTTGGCGTGTGCCTGGGGCACCAGGGGATAATACACGCGTTTGGCGGCGCCGTGGTCAACGCAGGGTGCGCGCGGCACGGAAAGACAAGCCCCGTGGGCCACTCCGGGTCGGGGGTCTTTGCAGGGGTGCCGACCCCGTTCAGGGCCACCAGGTACCACAGCCTCGTGGGGGACCGCACCGTGGTTCCGGACGCGCTCGAGGTGACCGCCCGCGCGGAGGACGACGGCGAGATCATGGGCGTGATGCACAAGAGATACCCCATAGTGGGCGTCCAGTTCCACCCCGAGTCGATAATGACAGAGCACGGCAAGGCCATACTTGCAAACTTTCTGGGCATGGCCCGTGGGGCCGGGGGGGAGGAAAAGGCATGAGCATAGAGGAGATAGTCGACGCGGTGTGCGCCGGAAGGGACCTCGACTGCGCGCAGGCCGAGCGCGTGGCCGGGGCCATGCTGGACGGCGAGACGAGCCACGAGCAGAACGCGAGGTTCCTGGGATGCATGTCGGCAAAGGGCGAGACGGACGCGGAGCTTGCGTCGATGCTCGGGGTGACGATGCAGAGGGCGGTCCGGCTGCACCCAAACGTCAGGGGCCCTATAATCGACGTGTGCGGCACCGGCGGCGACATGCAGCGGACGTTCAACGTGTCGACCGCGGCCTCGTTTGTGGCCGCGGCCGCGTCGTCATGCGGCCCGTCGCGCGACAGGTTCGCAGTCGCAAAGCACGGCAACCGGTCCTCGTCGGGGGCCTCCGGCAGCGCCGACGTGTTCGAGGCGCTCGGGTACGACAACTCGGCGGGGCCGTCCAGGGTGCAGGAGATACTGGAGAGGTGCGGGATATGCTTTGTGTTTGCTCAGAGGTTCCATCCCGCGATGAGGCACGTGGCGTCCGCCCGGCGCGCGCTCGGAAAGAGGACCGTGTTCAACTTGCTGGGGCCGCTTGCAAACCCGGCGGGGCCGTCCAGGCAGCTCGTGGGTGTCTCCACCGAGGACCTGCTGGACAGGATACCAACAATACTGGCGGGGCGCGGGGCCGAGGTGACGATGACCGTAATGTCAGCAGAGGGCATGGACGAGCTGTCGACCAGCTCGTCAAATGCCGTGCGGATGTCGCGCGGTACGGGAGGCAGCGGCAGCGGCAGCGGCAGGAGGTTCACAGTCAGGCCCGAGGAGGTGGGACTGCACAGATCCGACATCTCCGAAATCAGGGTTGCAGACGCTCCGGAGTCGGCAAGGTCGGTGGTGGGCGCCATAGACGGAACCGCCGGCAGGGCGGTAACGGAGACCGCGGTGTTCAACGCGGCGGGGGCCCTCGTGGTCGCGGGGGCGGCCGACAGCCTAAAGGACGCGGTCCCGGTGTGCATGGACGTTGTCAGGAGCGGCAGGGCGTCGGCAGAGCTCGACTCGTTTGTGAGGCACGCCGGAAGCATGGAGATGCTGGAGGGGATAAGGAACAGTGGCGCATGACATACTGCGCAGGCTTGTCGCAAATTCCATGGCCGCGCTCGACGACGGCGTATACGACGCGGACGCGGACGCGGACGATGGCGCGGCAGGCAGCCTTTCCAGATCCGGCTACAGCCTGGCAGAGCGCATCAGGACGGCCCCCCACGCGGCCGTAATATCGGAGATCAAGTTCTCCTCCCCGTCCGAGGGCAGGCTCAGGACCGTATCGGATCCCGCCACGATTGCGGCCGCCATGGTCAGGGGCGGAGCCGTCGGGCTGTCCGTGCTGACCCAACCCCACCTCTTTGGCGGCTCCCCGGAATACTTTGCAAAGGTCAGGCAGGCAGTAGATGTGCCGATGCTGATGAAGGACATAATAGTGGACAAGAGGCAGATCGACGCCGCAGTGCGGGTAGGCGCCGACTACATACTGCTGATACAGTCCGTGTTCGGCTCCGGCGCGTGCACGGGGCAGACGGCAGACGGGCTCGCAGAGTACGCCCACAAGCAGGGGCTCGGGGTCCTGCTGGAGGTGCACACCGTACAGGAGTACGAGGAGGCCGCGGCCTCCAAGGCGGACATCATCGGGATCAACAACCGCAACCTGGACACGCTTGCAGTCAGCACCGACGTGACCCGCGACATACTGCAGTCTGCGCGCCGGGGGGCCGGGGACGGTGGCGGCGGTGACGGGCGCGCCACGATATCAGAGAGCGGGATTGCATCGGCCGACGACATCAGGAGGGTGCGCGGGTACGGGGCCGACGGGTTCCTGGTAGGATCAAGCATAATGAAGAGTCACAATATAGAGGAGGCCGTAAGGGGGATGGTGGGCGCATATTGAACAGCAGGAGGAGGTATCCAAAAAACGGCAGGTTCGGGGAGTTCGGCGGCAGGTACATACCAGAGACGCTGGTGCCCCCCGTCGAGGAGCTTGAGGAGAGCTACCTCAGGTTCAGGGACGACCCCTCGTTCAAGGCGGAGCTTGGCGCATACCTGAAAAACTACGCCGGGCGCCCGACCCCGCTGTACCACGCAAAGAACCTTTCAGACGAGCTTGGGGGGGCCCGGATATACCTCAAGCGGGAGGACCTGCTGCACGGCGGGGCCCACAAGATAAACAACACGCTCGGGCAGGCTCTCCTTGCAAAGCGCATGGGAAAGCGGCGCGTCATAGCCGAGACGGGGGCCGGACAGCACGGGGTGGCCACCGCAATGGCGTGCGCCGCGCTCGGCATGAGGTCGGAGGTATACATGGGGTCCACAGACATGGCAAGGCAGAGGCCCAACGTCCTGCGCATGGAGATGCTGGGCGCCGCCATGCGGCCCGTCGACTCGGGCTCGCGCACCCTGAAGGACGCGATCAACGAGGCCATACGCGACTGGATTGCAAACGTGGGAGACACGTACTACCTGCTCGGCTCGGCCGTCGGCCCCCATCCATACCCCGTGATGGTCAGGGACTTTCAGAGGGTCATAGGAGACGAGATAAGGAGGCAGGTCGCAAGACAGTCCGGGGGCGGCGGCACCGCCGACGTGGTGATTGCCTGCGTGGGCGGCGGTTCCAACGCGATAGGAACGTTCTATCCCCTTGCGGGCACGGGCACGAGGCTAGTCGGAATCGAGGCCGCCGGCCGCGGGCTCGGCACGGGTATGCACGCGGCCACGCTCTCGGCAGGCAGGCGCGGGGTGCTGCACGGCATGATGACCTACCTGCTGCAGGATGCGGAGGGGCAGATAACTGAGACGCACAGCGTCTCGGCGGGACTCGACTATCCCGGAGTGGGCCCCGAGCACGCGCATTACAAGGAGACAGGCGCCGTGTCGTACCGCTCGGCGACCGACGCGGAGGCAGTCGACGCGTTCATGAGGCTGACCAGGACTGAGGGGATAATACCGGCCCTCGAGTCGTCGCACGCGATAGCAGAGGCAGTCAAGATCGCGCCACAGATGAAGAGAGCAGAGCGCATCGTGGTCACGCTCTCCGGCAGGGGGGACAAGGACGTGGAGGAGGTTCAGAGATACCTTGCAGGCGGCAGGTAAAGAGAGAGAGGAGGGCCGGAGGGCCGGGGACGGCGATGGCAGCGGCAGCAGCGGCAGAATAGCGTCCAAGTTTGCAGAACTGCGCGCCAGAAACGAGAGGGGCCTCGTCACATACGCAATGACCGGGTTCCCGTCGGAGAGGGCGTCAGTGTCAGCGGTCTCCGGCATGATAAGGGGAGGGGCCGACGTCATAGAGCTGGGCTTTCCGTTCTCCGACCCGCTGGCAGACGGGCCTGCGATACAGGAGGCAAGCTCGGGGGCGCTCGGCAGGGGCGCCACCTTTGAGGGGTTCCTCCGGACCGCGTCGAGGATAAGGCGCGCCAACAGGGACGTGCCGCTTGTGCTCATGACTTACACCAACATACTGTACAATCTGGGATACGACAGGGCGGCATCCATGATATCAGACGCGGGCATAGACGGGATCATACTGCCGGACATGGCGGCCGACGAGTCGGCGCCGTACGTGGCGGCCGCCCGCAGGTGTGGGCTGGACACGATATTTCTGGCATCCCCGAACACCCCGGCAGGCAGACTGCGGCGAATCGCGAGCCTCTCGACGGGCTTCCTGTACATGGTGGCAGTATACGGGACCACGGGCGTCAGAGGCGGGCGCGCCGGGAGGCGGGCGGGCAAGGCGGGCAGCAGCTCGGTGGCAGGATACGCCCTTGACGCCATCCGCAGGGCCAAGCGCACAGCAGGGCGCCCTAGGACGCGACTGCCAATAGGAGTCGGATTCGGAATCTCCTCGCCTGCAGACGTCAGACAGTACGTCGGGGCGGGGGCAGACGCGATCATAGTGGGGAGCGCATACACGAAGATAATCAAGGAGTCGGCGCCAAGGGACGTCGAGAAAAACGTGTCCGCGTTCACAAGGAGGCTCAAGGCCGCAACGCGCGGCGCGTCCTGAGTACACGGCCAAGATCGCTTACCGCCATGTAGCAGACGGCGGCGCCCACTCCTGCAGAAAGACATGCAAGCAGACTAGTACGAGCACAACAAGCGCTGCGAGGCCAAGGAAAACTAACATAACGAGCGAGAGCCCCGCACAGCAGGCAGGGCCTGCAAGCTGCCGGGCCCAAAGGACTTTGATACAGCATCTGGATCGGGCTCATAATGACGTCAGAAGGCGATCGGGATGCTTACAGTATCTCTCCCGTTTTTCATTATTTATGATATGAACAAATGCATTATACGGATCTGTCAAGAGGGTGTGTGATGAGAACGACTGTCAAATCTGTGCGCCGGGATGCGAGCTGGAGAGTTGACGGATCTGATCTTCTGGAAAAATTCGGAAGCCAACTGAGTTTTGTTAAAAAAGCCAGCAGGAGCGGCCAGATATCCTTTGGTTTGAAGGCCGCGTACCACACGAACACGCGCCTTACACACAGGCCAATCCTTACCTCAAGGTACTTGACTCCTGTCTCAAGATCGACGTGTTCGCTTTTGATACCCCTTGCATTACGTAGCATGCCAAGTACTTCGTCATACGTAATGGGCTTGCGTGTTCTACCATGCCACCCCTATTGTGCGTAATAAAAACTGGCAAGCCGTGGCTTGCGGCGGTAACATCCCACTGGTGCTTTCTAGAGAAGATCAGATCCGGCCAACCGCCCAGCTCGTATCCGGGCACACAGATTTGACAATCTTCCTTTAACACTAAATTTAAATACAATGGATGTCCACATTGTCATTAATGAAGAATAATGTTAATAGGAAAAAAAACATCAACGAAAACGACAATCCAGTATTCAGGTTTCATGTCAGCCCCAAGGTGGATATCGCGCTCCGCAACAAGGACATGCCGCCATTCATTCCAGACGCTCTGCCACCTGACATAACCTTCGACAACAACCTATCCACACTGCTTGAGAGTGCATCAAGATTAGTTGGAGAATTGAACGGTATCGGCAGTTCGATGGAAAATCCACACATCCTGATCGGACGATACGTGAGACACGAGGCAGTCGTAAGTTCCAAAATCGAGGGGACGCTAGCATCCATAGAAGATTTGAACACGTATGAGATACTTGGAGGTTTCCAGAAGACAGATGCAGATCGCCTAAGGATAAAGGAGGTGTTCAACTACGAAAAGGCACTCAAATGGGCCTTGGAACAGATCAGAGACGGTGGCCAGTCCGTTGATCTGAGTATTATTCTGAATGCCCACAAAATTCTAATGGACGGAGTGCGAGGACAAGAGTCCAGTCCCGGAAAATTCCGCGACCAGCAGAATGTCATTATAGAAAGAAGATCATTCAGCGCCACGGTCACATACGTCCCGCCCCCACCAAAAAAACTGCGAAAACTACTCCGAAACCTAGAAGCATTCTGCAAGAACGGGCACGATAGCATTCCAGTCCTGATACAATGCGCAATGATCCACTACCAGTTCGAGGCCATACACCCTTTTGGGGATGGGAACGGCAGGATAGGAAGGTTGTTGATATTGATAGTGTTGTGTCAGAGAGGATTTCTGAAAGAGCCGCTGCTTTACATGAGCGCCTTCTTCGAACGGCACAGGACGGAGTATTACCGATATCTCATGGAGGTAAGTAGTAAGGGTAAATGGAACCAGTGGATATGGTTCTTTTTACAGGCCTTTGTGGAGCAGGCGGGGGAGGCCATAGAGAGCATCAGAAGGCTGTCGGCACTACAGCGACAATATCGCCATACCCTGCAGAACATGAATGCAGGGGGCAATGTCATCGCTCTGATGGAATCTTTGTTTGAAAATCCTTTCGCCACCATACCATCAGCCCAAAAGCGGCTTGGCGTGTCATACCCGACTGCTAGGAGAACCGTTTCCACACTAGTAGACGCCGGCATGCTGACTCAGATCAATGCCAGATACAAAAGCAGGATCTTCGCGGCCCTTGAGATTCATGACGTGTTACGTGACAGAACATTTTACAGTAGATGGAACTGAACCACACACACGCCGGGCCGCGTGGGCACCTGGTTTGT
>JAPPIP010000055.1:0-1525 GCA_028820595.1 Nitrososphaerota archaeon
TCAGCTGCTTTAGAAAATGGCGTTTGGACATGCCGCTTATCCCGGCAAAGATGGTAAGTGTTGGGGACAATGCCATGTTTTGTGTTGCCTGGGGCGTGTAATTTACCTTTAGCGTTTGCCATTGCAAGGATCCATTGCGAAAATGAGCCGGGGCTCCTTGGGAATGCATCATCCGGATGGCGTAATTACGGACTCCATAAGCGACGTGTAGGGTGGAAGATCGTGCGCGGCTGCCGCGCGCGGTGCCGCATGCCGCGCTGGCTTGCGCTCAAAAAGATCACAATCAACCAGTCTGCCGTGTAGAGACAGACAAAGTGCGCACGCGGCTCTGTTGCGGGAATCCCGGGAAAGGTGCCGCTTGCCGTGGGCGGCAAGCAGGTGACTGACGCGAATCATAAGGCCGGGGACGGGACTGCCAACTAGCGCAAACTTCAATATATGATTGAATCCGACATGCCTGTGATTAGCTTGAGGCAGCAGGGTGTCGGTTTTTCCCAAGTTCTGGAGGAACTGAGAAAGGCCGCGGGGGACAACGGCGTGACAAAGGGCAGGCTGTTTGAGAGGCTGACCAAGTCTTTTCTGCAGGCGCACGACCTGTACCGCCGTAGGTTCCGCCGCGTGTGGCTGTGGGACGAGTACCCTGACAGGGACGGGCGGCGCGACTTTGGCGTCGATCTGGTGGCGGAGGAGCACGACGGCACCCGGTGCGCCATCCAGTGCAAGTTCTATGCAAAAAAGACGCTTGCAAAGTCCGACATCGACAGCTTTCTGGAGGCCGCATCGAGGGAAAATGAGTTCGGTTCTATGATGCTCGTGTACACGGCGCGGGGGTACGGCAAACAGGCCGAGGAGGCGCTCAGGGGGCACAACTGTCATGTGCTTGACTTTGGGTCGCTTACGGGCAGCAACGTGGAGTGGCCAGACCTCACAAAAGGGCTTGTTGCCGTCAGGCGAAAAAAGCCGTTTGAGCTGATGGCTCACCAAAGGGAGGCGCTGCAAAAGGTCTCGGAGGGCCTCCGAGATGCGGACCGCGGGCAGATGATAATGGCGTGCGGGACGGGCAAGACCATAACGGCGCTGCGGATAGCAGAAAGGATGTGCGGCGGCAAAAGCGGTTTGGTACTGTATGCCGTCCCATCCATATCGCTTATGCAGCAGACCATCAGGGCGTGGTCCGAGCAGCGCAAGACGGAGCACGCGTACGTCGGGGTGTGCTCTGACCCAAAGGTCAGCCACGGCGAGGCGACGGACATTCCGATACTGGAGATGGAGATCGGCGTCACGACCGACGAGAGCGCGATAGCGCAGTCGCTCAAAAGGCAGAAGAATGATGCGATGACGGTGGTGTTCTCGACCTACCAGAGCATGGGCGCGGTCGCGGGCGCGCAGAAAAAAGCGGGTAAAGATTTTGACCTCGTGATATGCGACGAGGCCCATCGCACCACGGGCGTGGAGAGCGGGGGGGGGGGGGGGGGGCCCCCCGGGGGACCCCCCCGGGGGGGCCCGAAATATTATGGCAAAAAAA
>JAPPIP010000055.1:1535-10677 GCA_028820595.1 Nitrososphaerota archaeon
GCGGCCACTGCTGCCAACAATGAGCGGGCTGACTTCATCTACGAACGCCGCCGCGTGGGGGGGGGGGGTGTTTATATTGCAGGTTACGGGCACCACGGGGGGGGGCCCACCACGACCAGTCGTCATTCACGCTGGTGCACGACATAATAAGGGCAAAAAAGCGCATATACATGACCGCCACCCCCAGGGTGTACAGGTCGGCCGCCGCCGCCAAGGCCCGCGCAAGCGACTACACCGTATACTCCATGGACGACCGCGGCAGGTTCGGCAGGGAGCTGTATCGCCTCGGATTCTCAGAGGCTATTGACAAAAAGCTGCTGTCCGACTACAGGGTGCTCGTGCTGGGCGTGAGTGAAAAATATGCCGCTAGTGTCATGCACAAGATAACAGAGTCCACCGGGGAGGCGGGGGACATAAACCTCACCGATACGGCTAGGATGGTCGGCATATACAAGGCGTTCCAGAACCCGGGCAAGGAAGACGCACCAAACGTGCAGACTGCCATCGTGTACACAAACCGTATACGCGACTCCAAGAACTTTGCCGCCACGTTTAAAAAGCTTGACCTCGACGCAAGGCACCCGTTTCACTGCGATGCCCAACATGTCGACGGATCGCAGAACGCGTCAGTCAGGGCGGGCGCGCTGCAGTGGCTCCGCGACAGCACCTCAAACCCGAACGAGTGTCGCATACTTACGAATGCCAGATGCCTCTCGGAGGGAGTTGACGTCCCCGCCCTTGATTCCATCTGCTTTACAAATCCCAGAACGTCGGAGGTCGACATCATACAGGCAGTTGGCCGCGTCATGAGAAAGGCCGACAACAAGGACTATGGGTACGTGATAGTGCCGATTGCCATACCCGAGGGCGGCGATCCCACAGAGGTACTGGACAACAAGGAGGCGTTCAACACTATATGGAGCGTGCTTCGCGCGTTGCGGTCGCACGACGAGCGGATGGACATAGACGTCAACACGGCCGACATACGCAAGAGACTTCCCGGCAAGATCAGCTGGATCGGCATTGACAGGGACGGCAACCGCCGGGACGCGGAAGCGGCGCCCGTCGCAGTCCCGCTTGCAAGCCTGGACATCCCCAACGACGCGATATTTGCCAAGATCGTCGACGAGGTGGGGGACCGCCAGTACTTTGAGCACTGGGCAAGGGACGTGGCGCAGATAGCGCCCCAGATACAGGAGCGCATCGCAAGCGTACTGGACAACGAGAAGGCGGCAAAAACCAAGTTTGACGGCTTTATGTCGGACTTGCGCGAGATCATACACGACGGGCTGGCCGACTGGGATGGCATCGAGATGCTGGCCCAGCACATGATCACCCGACGCATCTTTGATTCGATGTTTGGCACCAACACGTTCAGCAAGAGCAATCCCGTATCCGTCGCCATCACGGGCGTGGTGGAGGATATGCGGGCGCACGGCCTCGACACAGAGCTCCGGGATCTCGAAAAGTTCTACCAGAGCATCGAAAAAAGGATAGCCAACCTCGATACGCACGACGCCCGGCAGCAGGTGATAAGCGAGATGTACGGGACGTTCTTCAAGACGGCGTTCCCGAAGATGGCGGAGCGGCTGGGCGTGGTATACACACCAGTCGAGGTCGTCGACTTTATCCTGCGATCAGTAGAGTATGTACTCCAAGATAATTTTGGCAAGGGCCTGACCGACAAGAACGTCAACATAATAGACCCCTTTACCGGGGCGGGCACCTTCCTATCCAGACTCTTGGCGCCAGACACCAAACTGGTGTCAAAAAAGGATGTCAAGCGCAAGTACGACACAGAACTGTTTGCAAACGAGATCATACTGCTTGCGTACTATATCGCGTCCGTCAACCTAGAATCAGCGTACGGCCAGCGCACAGATGCGTTCAAACAGTTTGAAGGCCTGTCACTGACTGACACGTTCAACAGGGCCAAGCTTGATGAGTATGCAGGCGACATAATGGCAAAGCCAAAGAAGGAGATACGGAGGCAGCGCAAGGCCAACATCACCGTGATCGTGGGTAACCCACCTTACTCGGCGGGCCAGAGCAACTACAACGATCAGAATCAGAACGTATCATACCCGAGCATAGATAAGCGGATTCAAGATACGTATGCTGCACATGTAAGGCATATTGGTGCAGCTGGGAAAGCAGGACTTCGGGATTCCTACATACGCTCAATCAGGTGGTCCTCTGACCGCATAGGCGAGTCGGGTATCATCGGATTTGTGACAAACGGCTCATTCATCAGATCCGAGGCCGCGGCCGGCGTCCGCGCTTGCCTGCAGCAAGAGTTTACTGATGTATGGGTCTTTGACCTGAGAGGCAACCAAAGGACGCAGGGTGAAGTCTCCAAAAAAGAAGGCGGGAAGGTGTTTGGGAGTGGTTCCAGAGCTCCCGTCGCTATCACCATACTGGTCAAGAACTCCAAAAAGAATACACCCGGTACAATTCACTATCATGACATCGGAGATTACCACACCCGCGAGGCCAAGCTGGACATCATTAAAACTGCCGGCTCCATCAAGGGAATAGAAGGCTGGCAAACCATATCGCCCGACAAACACCACGACTGGCTCGGGCAGCGAAACCGAGATTTTGACAAGTATCTGCAGATGGGCAGCAAGGATGCAAAAAAAGGTAAAGAAAATGCGATATTTAGTATTTATTCTAATGGATTAGGCACGAGTAGGGATGTATGGACATATAATTCATCTAAAAATAACTTATCACAAAATATGAAAATCCATATTAATTATTGCAACAAACATGGCCCTAAACAGCCATTACGTTTAGACCCAACACAGGTAAAATGGACTCCCAATTTAACAAACTTTTTGAGGCGTACTGGAAAACAAAAATTTACTACTGACAAAATCCGTCGTAGTTCGTATAGGCCATTCTTTTTCCAATATCTCTATTTTGATAAAGTGTTTAACGAGAGATCCGTGTTAATGCACAAACTTTTTCCTGAAAATAATTCAAAAAACATTACAATTATTGTTCCATATAAGATTACTGAAAAATTCTCGGTGTTTGTTTCTAATACTACTGCCGATTCTGAAGTAGTCCATCACGGACAATGCTTCCCCTTGTATGCATATGACGGTAACGGCGTCCAGCGAGACAACATTATGGACTCCACGCTAGACGAGTACCGCAAGCACTACGAGGATGACAGCATCACAAAGCAAGACATCTTTTGGTACGTGTATGGGCTGTTGCACCATGAGCAGTATCGATCTGATTACCAGAACAACCTGACGCGCGAGTTGCCCCGCATACCGATGGCGTCTGACTTTACTGCGTTCTCAAAGACGGGCAAGGAGCTGGCGGATCTACACCTGTCATACGAGACCTGCAAGCGGTACGATCTGGGCAAGCCTGTAAACACCATACCTAATTCACCGCGCAAGATTAGGTGGGGGCGACAGAAGAAAGATACGGCTAGGAATATCACAAGCGGCCAGAACCAGCACGTCTTGATAATTGATGATGTGCCAGTGTACGAAAATTTGCCAGTATGCGAGTACCGTGTCAATGGTAGGACGCCGCTTGGGTGGTTCGTAGACCGGTATGGACATACGGTGGACAAGGAGAGCGGAATTACGAATTATCCACTTCAAGGCGTGTCCGGCAAGGAGGTGCGCGCCATCATCGAGAGGCTGGCGTACGTGGGGGCGGAATCCGACCGTCTGGTATCCCAACTGCCAAAGGAATTTGAGCCAAAGAACTGGTCTCCAACAAAGACAGGACTGGAAGCGTATGTGAAATAGACTGCAAGTGGAACCCATGCCCGGGTCTTTCTCTTTGTACAGTTTTCGAACATGGCATTCACTCAAAATAACTTGAGTGTGATGCTTGGCGGCGCTGTTGGTGTTTTGGATCGATCAACGGAAGAAATCCGTGGTCGCGCGTTGGGGATCCTGTGGCTGTCAGCCGGCACAGCAGGAGGGACAGGCATCGTGTTTGGCGCGCTTGCAGAGGATGGGAGTAGGCCTGCGGCAGTATGGATGGTTTGATGGCGCGATGTTCGTGGGGTACCTCAAGGAGATGCGCAGCAAACGGGGCAGTGTCCTCTTCATAGCGAACAGCGCAAACCAGCACAAGCGCAGGGAGGCGAGAAAGCACCCGGAGGAGCACGACGGCTGGAGATCCCGTGCCTGTCCGCCGCGACACCGAGGCTTGGCGCAGCCGAGTCCGTCTAGAAGGATGCAAAACACGGGCTTGTCACTTCCAGGCACCGATGCACTGGGGAACCTAGCGCATGCGGTGTCCGGAACATTTCAAGACGTGTCCAATCGGGCTCGGCAACTGCAAATTTCTCCACCGCTGCGTATGGGGCGAAGTTTTCAATGATCGTCATGCTGTACCGATAGGGTTAGCGGTGCCACCCGCGCTCAACCAGCTTTGCGCGCGTGGAGTCATATACGCAGGCTATCGAGGAAAAGTCCGGCCTTATTACGGGGTACAGTTCGTCGTTCCTGCAGTCGCCGTGCTCGTCGGCCGCCTTGCCGTAGTCGCCTACCACGTAGAACGAGTTAAAGCCGCTTCCCCCCTTCGGCCATACGTTGGCAAACGCATGGTGCGTGATTTTGGAAAAAAGATAATGCTTCGCCACATTAAACCTGCCCGTATCCGTAAAAGGCACGTCGATGTAGAACGTCCTTGGCAGCTCGTCCGGGCTGACGCTGAAGTTCATGTAAAAATACTCCATTTCGCTGGGATCCGCATCACTGGGCCTGAACCCGTATCCCAGCTTCCCACGAATCTCGTCGCTGTTGCCGTCTTTTAGCAAGTCGGTCAACGTTACCTCGAACGTGTAGTTTCCCAATACCGAGATATCGTTCATGCGAGTGAAAGTTACATATTCGATTGGTTCTGAGATTGCATACGCCGGAATGATAATTGCCATGGAAGAGATTACTGCCAGACCCGCCAGTAATGCAACATTCATGACATATTTGGGGAGTTAACGCTAAAAAAGATTCCCGAACTCTGGGATGCATTGTGTCGGCGTGCGCAACCAGAGAAACACTGAGGCGCCTCTAGACGGTATCTATCGGGCCAATTCCATCCGTTTGCCTGCCATGGCCGTGAAAAGGAAGCCACCAATCTTGACGTGTGCTCGGTTTTTCTGGGAAGCCATCTTGTTACCGACGATCCTGACAGCCAAAACTTGGCTAGGCAGACATGGAACGGATCCGACTCGGCCTGCTTGCGGACTACTGGTCTGGGCGCTTCCGATTGTTCCTGCCTGTTGCACGACGGCAGCTGTTGTACCACGCGCCACCCGGCCCATACACGTAACGGACGCGCGACCATAGTACATAGGCGCGTTATCGCGTATGTATGTGGCAGGATTAAACCGGCATCCGGGTTCCTTCTGGGCGTGTGGTCAGTCTATTTCGGGATCCAGAGCGACAGTCACCTCTTCGGCGGAAAAAGGGTGTGCGGTCTGGCCGGTTACCGTTTGATACCGGGGCATAAATTTCATAGTGGCGTGGCTCACGGGTTTGAAAAAAGGGGGGGGGGGAAAGAGTGAACGGATCAGCAGTTGGGCCAGTTGGTCATCCGGCTGACGTCCCAGGTTGCCGTTCCGCCCGACCGCAGCGTTCCTGAAATCACGTTGTCGGTCCGTACGTTGCCGTTGCAGTCCAGAATGTACTGCGCGTTGCCGCTCCAATTCACCCAGGAACCGTTTGATCTCAGGACCTGCGCGTCGGTTCTGGACAGATCGCCGTCTATGAACTGGGAGTCCCATCCAGAGCCCGTGTATCTGTTCTCAAAGAACACGCTGGTCGATTCGTCGCCTCTCTGTATCCAGCCGCTGTTCATGCCGGATTTTTGATAGTAGCCAAAGTCGTTCTTGTCTTCGTTGTGGAGTACGACGTACCATGTGGAGCCGCTGTAGATCTTGTAGTTGACGTCGTCCGTTCTGGATGGTGCTGGAATGGTCAATTCTTGGGCGAGGCAGTTCGTAGTCGTGTCGGTATAGACGTATCCCCAAAATCTCTCGTTGAACAGGGTCCCTACCTGGAGCCAGTAGTGGGACGGAAAGTGGGCGGCGGAGCACAGGTTGTCCCGGTCCGAGCCGTACATCTTGGCGTTAAGCAGCAGCGCGGCAAATCCAGAGTAGGCGTCGTCGCCGTCATAGCTTGTAGGCTGGCTCTCGGAAGTGACGGTAATACCCCTGACAAGGTCGGGGTTGCCGGTGTACTCGGCTACGGCATAGGCGTTGTCCAGGCCGAGCCTGTGGCGCTCGTACGTCTTCACGCTTTTAATCTCGTTGGTGCCAAGATCCAGTTTTACGGAGGTGATCTCCGCGCCGCCGGTCGTGTGGATTACCGGATACCACTTTACGGGCAGGGTGTTTGCGTTGCCGACAAAGCTGACGGACATGATTTCAAGCGAGCCGCCGTCGATCATCTGCCTGAGTCTGTCGTCATTTCTCATGATGTTTTTTGCCTGCTCGACTTCCGCGTCTGATAGTTCGCCCCTCTTGATGAGGTCGAAGAACTCCTTGGATGTCGAATCAAGCCTGCCTGCTTTTTCTCGAAGTTCCGCTATTTCCCGTTCTTCTTGGTTTTCCTGTGCTGCTATTTCAATGCCCGCCATTGGGAACGAGAGCATTATCGCGGCAGTCAGGGCGGCAAACAGGACGGTTTTGTTCGATGTTTTTGTATTCATTGTACACCCTTGCACCCCTGCGTTATATAAGGAGGTCTACCCAGATCTGGAGTGCCTTTTGGCCGCGAGGATCTGGACTGCAGTGCGGTGGTCGCGGACGGGCACCGGTGAGGCATCTTTGTCCGGTTCCTCGCCCGGGCGCGAGTCGTGAATGCCACGGCCGGGAAGACCGACAGCTGTCTGCGCGACAACCGGTTCGGTCGAAAAGGTCTGACCGACGGGCAAGACACTCAGAGAACGCCGTCTGGCGCGTCCATTCTAGGATGTCCGAGCCGCACCCACATGGGATCCGCAGGTGCGCCGCAGGGGGATCGGAGAGAGCGCGCCGTACGCGGGCCTTTCGGGAGCAATCCGTAGTACCGTGTCCAGCACCGCGGGATCCGGGGGGACGTCCCTCGGCCTTGGCTTGTAGTACCACGCCTTCTTGGACACGCCGCACAGCCGGAGGGACCTGTTGAGCCCGACCACGTCACACATCATTGCAGCGGCGCTCATTCTCTGCCTCCCTCCAGCGTTTTTTTTAGGGCCGCGTTTGTCACGGCGTACTCCTCTATGATCCTCTTGAGGTCTGACACCTTCCTGCTGTGGCGCCGCTCCCGTCTGTCTGCATCGGCGCCCTCAAACGAGCTGCGCCCGCCCTCAAGGAACTTCTCCTTCCAAGCGTATATGGTCCGCGGAGCCAGGTTGTGCCGACGGCACAGCTCCGCCACGCTGGTCTCCGGGTTGAACGTCTGGAGCACTATGCGAACCTTTTCGTCCGGGGCGAATCTGGTTTTGCCTGTCATGTCCTGGCCTGCCTCCCGTCGTTAAAGTGTGCATTGCCGATCGGTCTCCTTCTAGCGGGGCCCACACCATGCGCGATATACGCGTGGAATATGCATAATCTGCATTTTCGGGACGCTCTGGATGCATAATATGCATGCCCGTCATGCATAATATGCACCGGGAGCATGCATAATATGCACGCCGGCGCCGCTCCGGATCCCCGTCCGTGCCTGGCCCGGCAGCCGGCCGGTCTCGCATTATACTACAGACGAACGAAACGAACCACTTCGCGCGCCACAACCAACAGGATCACAGGGGCCGCCTGGCGGCGGCCCTTCTCCCACCCATCGCGTCGGCCCGTACGGCCCGACGTATACGCGAAAAGTAGCGGCCAGCCAGCGGGGGCCAGCGGCCCCCGTCTGCACAGGCCTCACGCGACGGATCCTGGCCTTGCCGGCGGCACCCGAGAAGGCTTTCGGGGCCAGGGCACCGGAACCGGTAGCACCGGAGGCACCCTCAAGACGTGCGCGAAACACCATTTTTTGCCTTCTCGGCCTCTCGCTCTCCCTGACCATCGGCCACTCGCGGGCACAATAGCAACAACGGCAATCGCGCGGGCATAGTCCGGCCTATATGTTCGGTCCGGCGGCCGCGCCCCGGCTCCACTCTGAGGCTCCACGTGCGCTTCCAGCCCGTGTCCCCGTCTGAGCCCGTGTCCCCGTCTCAAACTCGTCCGGGAGCCCCGGGCTCAGCCGTTCTGGTTCCGCCCCGATGTGCGCCAATCTCTCTGACGGTACGCATTTCGCGCCCTGGTACGTCTTGAAGTGAGTAGTTTTCAACCCTATTCCTAGCGCAGGTCGCCCGAGGTACGGGAGGAGGCCTGCCGTCGCCGGCCCATCTAGACGGCTCCAGATCTCACCACGACACAGGCCCGACATACCGATCCGCGCCGATGGCCGTCTGTCCACAACCGAGTCCGCCGCGCTCCCACGAGGTGTTTCTGGCATGTCAGGCGGCCTGCCCCGGGCTCTACCCAAGACCCGGCACCTGTCCGTCTTGTAGGCTCAGTCGGCTTCGCCGATCCTAGGGGAGGCTCCATGCGCTATTGTAGGCTGGAGAGGGTTGGATTGTACCCGTTATTGGTCGGGTTCCGTTCAAGACCTTTAGCAGCACATCCAACACGTTGAGACTCCGCCTCCTCCGCGTCAGCGTACGGGTCATTATGTTTGAGAACATCTTGGCGCCCTCCAGCCTGGCGGTTCTGGGCCGGATCTTCCGGACTGCGCCCCCAGCATCCGCTCGGAAGTACCCGGCGACGATCAGGCGTTGTGTATGCGCCTCTTCTCAATTACAAATTTCAATCTGGTGTTTGAAAAACACGCCCTGCACAGGTCCAGTTCGTAGACGCCCTTGGAGCCGCCGTCCAGCACAAGTTTCATGAACTTCTTAGCCTTGCACAAACAGTGGTAGATCATTCCCTTTCTCCTCCAAGAAATTATTCAGTCGCGGGACTGTCCGTCCAAAAACAACGTCTTACATTCGGAGTTATCGGCCCTCGAATTTTTTCTGGCGCAGACGTGTAATTCATTGCACAGTATTAATGTCGTTTGTTATATTTATTGCTGCTTAGGGTACTGGTGCCAATTCGTGACCTGTACCTATCCGTCCAAGCCGCAGGTCACGA
>JAPPIP010000005.1 GCA_028820595.1 Nitrososphaerota archaeon
GGCGGTGTTTCCTTTTTCATGCCAAAAGCGCTCTCAATTGGTGGGGTCCAGCTCACTGCCGCATGCGCCGCTTCCAAAGTCATCGACGGCGCATGCCCCGAGCCGCAGGGGCAGAGGGGAGTAACCCGCACGGCGCCACGCCGCCGGCTGGCGCCGCCCCGTGAGAACGCGGGCGGTCGCAAATTGATATACACGGCATGCCGCAACCACATGCATGAGAACGCTCGGCACCATAGACCTGGAGGTACTGCAGCTTGCGGCGGCGTCAGGCGGCAGCATCAACGAGTCGGCAATCGAGCACTCTGCGCTCAGCAGGCTCGGAGTGGGCAGAGTGCTTGACGCCCTGGCGTCGCTCAGGGACAGGGACCTCTTGCGGCTCGACAAGGACAGCGGCTCGTTCGTCATGACAGACGCTGCACGCGCCATACTGTGGTCGGACTCGATACCGCTCTGGGCAAGGATACTGCGCCTGCTCGAGATACGTTCGTGCGGCATCGTGGACATGATGGCCATATTGCGGATCGGCCGGAACGGCCCGCTTGAGGAAGCGCTCGGAGGCCTCCAGAGGGAGGGATTTGTAATGGCGGCCCCCCAGGTACGAGATGGCAGCCCTCAAAAGGTGTACGAGATACTCCCAGAGGGGATCGAGAGGATGGACGCCGCATCAAAGAATGGGGGCGGCGCGTACGCGAGTCAGATCCCAAAGGGTCCGGGCACGCACAACCTCATAAACGAGATAGAACGCATCGTATCCGCGTCGAGTACGATGTCAGCAGACGAGCGGCGCGCCGCATTGCAAAAGATATCGGGCCTCCGCGACATGATAAAAGCGTCGCATGCAGAGTCCGAGACGGGTGCGGCGCCAGGCGAGCCATAGCGGCGCGGCGCGTGCGGGGGCGGCCCCCCGGCTTACCGTCCGCCCGTCTTCAGCCTGTCCTGTATCTGGGCCAGTATGAACTCCGACTTGTTCCGGTTCTCAAAGTTGTCCGCAGTCGCGTCCATTATCTCGTCAATCTCATAGCTCTTATCCACAAGCACGCCGGCCACCTGGTCGTCAAGCGTCCCGCTTCCTATCAGATAGTACGCAAACACGGTGTTCTTCTGCCCTATGCGGTGCAGCCTGTCCTCGGCCTGCCTGTGGACGGCCGGGCTCCAGTCAAGCTCTGCAAATATCACGTATTTTGCAACAGTCAGGTTTATCCCCACGTTGCCGGCCCTGATCCCGGCGATCATCAGCTTTGAGTCGCCGCGCCGGAATTTCGAGATCTGATCGTTGCGCACCGCGTCAGTCTGTCCCCCGATTATGGAGACCGGCGAGAACTCTTTGAGGCTGTCGTTGAGCATCTTGTGGATTATCTTGTGGTGGCAGAACACCACCACGCTCTCCTCGATCTCCATGATGTTCTTGACGAAGTTTATGACGTGCGACAGCTTGGCAATGCCTGCAACCTGCCGCTCGCTCTTGATTGCGCGCTGGTACGAGGCCGAACGCTCGAACTCGTCCTTTGCGACCTTCTGCTCGGCCGTAAGCTTTGCCCATATCTTGTCAAGTTCCTCCAGGTAGTAGTCCGAGTTTGACGCCACCATCTCCTTGTACCGCACCTTGTCCTTCAGCTCCTTGAGCACGTCGGACTTTTTGCGGCGCAGCATGACGTGTTTTTGCAGCTCGTTTCTGAGCGAGGCCCGCTTGCTCTCGAGGACGATCGCCTTTCCCTTCGTGTCGACGTAGCAGAAGTACTCGCAGAACTCCTTGAAGCTGCCAAGCAGCCCGGGCTTTATGATGTTGACGATGGGCCATATCTCCGAACCGTGGTTGTATATCGGGGTGCCGGAGAGCCCTATGCGGTACTTGACAGAGTCGAGCGCCGCAAGCTCCTTGACTGCCTTGTATTTCTGGGTGGTCTTTGAGCGCAGGTTGTGCACTTCATCGCATACTATCATGCGCAGCCCCGTCTCGGCAAGGTCGGCGCGCCGCTTGTAGAGGAGCTCGTAGTTTATCAGGTAAATGTCGGATCTCGGAAGCGCGTCGCGCTTGCCCGTCCTTATCATTGCAACAGAGGGCGAGTCGCCGTCTACAATCCGGCCGTTTCGGCTCTTCCTCTTTAGGAACTTTGCGATCTCGGCCTCCCAGTTGTTGAGCGTGACCAGGGGGGCCACCACCAGCACCGGAAACGACTGCTTTTCGGTCGCCGCGTATGCCAGCGTCTGGACCGTCTTGCCGAGCCCCATCTCGTCGGCAAGAAGCGCGTTTCCCGACGATTTCAGCAGAAAGTCCAGCCCCTCCTTTTGAAAGTTCAGCAGCTTGCCCCTGAACTGCTGGCCGGCCTTTGCACGCTTGAGCTTGTGCGAGATGGGCTTCAGCACGGGGCGCGGAGACAGGGTGCGCGTCAGCTTTCGCTGCCATGCGGACTTTGACCGTATGACAAGAGGGTATCTGTCAAGCATCATCTTGATGTGGCGCACGCTCTCGGCCGTATCGGGTATGATCACCTCGCTTGCGTTTTCGCCATACCACGCGTTTGGAACAAGCCTTGAGATCATGCTGACGGCCCTGTCGCCTGTGACCTTCCACGTCCAGTCTTTGGAGTACCGATCAAGCACGTACTCCAAGGTGCCGATGGATTCCAAAGACGTTTTCATAGTTTGGAGAATGGAAGAATTATTGCCTTATGAATCTTGACATAAAAGTTCGGGTCAAGCCCCTGCCCGGACTCCCATGGCAACGCCGGAGCGTGCCTGCCGGTTTTTCCGATCTTGCATCCGGTTCACGCCTAGGCTGGGCGGGTGCTGCTTGCAGCTAACGCCGGGGTCAGTCCGTACATGTGCACGCGCAATGGCCAGTCCTTCCCCTTCCGTTTGTCATGCAGTAATCACGTACCCTCTTTTCAATGTCGATCCCCCTGCTTATCCTCATCCTTTCTTCCCACCTCCCTTGCGGATGTTTCTGGTGAAACGTAAGCTGCACGAATCAAAGCGCGCGGCCCAGTCATGCAGTAGCTCGGACCTTCCCATTCTGCCTCAGGGGCGCTTGGCCCACAGTACCCCCGGGGTCGCCCCGTCGCGGCGCGCACTGCGCAGGCGCCATCATGCATTCTGTCGCAGATTCAGAATCTGCCAAGCGGCAGAGCCGTATCATTGTACACACGCGGATCAATGCGCCCGGACGCAGTCATTATGGTGTTTGTTATTTGTGCTACTATGTCGGCCCCCGAATTCGCAACAGCCAGAATTCTGAATATTAATATACATAGCATATAAGACCATGTCGTTGAAAATAACGACCATGTCGCTTCTTGCAACCATGCTGGCCGTTGGCATCTTAAGCGTGGCATTTTCAAGCTCATCTGTGGCACACGCCGCCGCCGATCACCTCCCTCCTGCAAAGCAGGTTGAGATGGGTGTGGATCCAGAAGACGTGACATGCCAGGGTGAGCGCGTGCTGTTGCTCAGGACAAACGGCGCGCCGATTTGCGCACTGCCGGGATCCGCGGATATGATCGTCGAGCGCGGCATCGCAACCGTGGTGGAGCGCGATCCGGCAGATGAGGCGCCCGTTGAATCCGACCCGCCAACCTCCGACCTGCGAGTCTCGATGACCGCATTCTCAGACCGGTTTGCCGTAATAAAAGAGGACGTAGTCAAGATCACGCGCGACGCCATTGCGGCGTACGAGTCCGACGGTGACGCGTCCCTGGATGCAATGACTGCGGGTTCGTCGGCATATGACGTCAGCGACCCGTATCCGTTTGTGGTCGACTCTGAGACCATGATCATTGTGGCCCACGGGTTCATACCCGAAAGGGTCGGGATGGTCGCCGAGCCGTTCCTAACCAGCGGAGTGACGTTTGACGAGCTGAGGTCCGAGCTGGAATCCGAGGGCAGCCTCTGGCTGATGTACACGTTCATAGACCCCGAGTCCTCGCACAATGCGACCAAAAAGGCATACCTTGAGCTGCACGACGGACTGATCTTTGGCAGCGGGTTTTACCCCGATGGCCTAGAGGTGCAGATGATGAAGACCATGTGGGTTGTCAGCAATGCCGTTGAGATGTACGACGAGTCCGGCATTGACGCGTTTGGCATGATAAACGATGCCGCCGCCGACTATGTGCCCGGCGACATCTATCCGTTTGCGTCCAGCCTCACTACGATGAACGTGGTTGCGCACGGGGCAGATCCGAGCCGCGTCGGGGACAAGTCCGTGGTGCTGACTGACGCCAACAAGGATCTTGAGCGCATACTGCTGGAGTCCGAGATGAATGGCGGGACGTGGGTGGCTTACACCTTTAACAACTTTGAGACAGGCGCCGAGGAGACGAAGCTTTCCTGGGTTGTAGCCCGGGATGACTATATCCTTGGAGCCGGCTTCTACCCAGACGAGTACCAGGCCCCCAAGGTGCACGCCATAATGTCGACTGACAACGCCCTCTTCCTGTACGCGCAGTACGGCGAGGACGCATTCCCAAAGATCACCGCCCTGAACGTGACGGAGGAATGGTACCCGTTTGTCAGCGATGGCGAAATCGGACTCGAGATAGCAGACGGCTCGATTCTGGACAGGACCGGCGTCCTGTACTGGGAAGCGCACGAGTTTAACGCGGCATACGGGCCCGTGATGGACATACTGGAATCCGGACACGGGGCGTACATATCGTACGTGTTCCTAAACCCAGAAACCGACATGCAGCAAGCCAAAAAGGCCTGGATCGTCCTTCACGACGGGTACATCTTTGGAGCCGGGTTCTACCTTACAGGCGTGCAGGGGGATGTCACGGCCGTAAAGTGGTCGGTAGACACTTCAGTCGAGCTGTACAAGTTACAAGGCGCGGAGGACGCGTTTGCCGCCATAACCTCGATGGAATCCACCTTTGAATCATACCCGTTTGTCATCGACTCGGACAGCTTCGATCTTGTGGCCCACGGGGCAGACCCGAGCCTGGTCGGCTCCAACGTCTTTGACCTGGTCGCCCCGGACAAGGACAGGGATCAGATCATGGCCGACCTGTCAGACGGTGACGGCGCCACTACGTGGGCAAAGTACGTGTTTGCCAACCCGGAGACCGGCATGGACGCGGAAAAGACCGTGCTGCTAAAGATGCATGACGGCTACATATTCGCTGCAGGGTATTATCAGGACGACGACGGCATGGCCCAGACAGACGGCGCGGCCGAGGCGGCGGTAGTAAAGCTCAAGTGGATCGACTCGGCTCAGTTTGCCGGCATATACACGGCCGACCAGAACGGGTACTATCGGGACAACGGCATGACAGTCGCCATAGAGCCGTTTGGGTTAGGGAGCACGTCCATAGAGGACGTGGTTTCCGGCGCGGCAGACTTTGGCGTTACGGGCGCCGACGAGCTCTTGGTAGCGCAGTCCAACGGAGCGGACGTGCGCGCCTTGGCTGTCATATACCAGCAGAGCCCGCTTGTGGCGATGGCGCTGGAGGAGTCCGGAATCACGGAGCCAAAGGACTTTGTGGGAATGAAGTTCGGGGCGCCCGGAAGCGAGTCGGAATTCATCATAAGGAGCATGCTGGCCAGCCAGGACGTAGACTATGACAACGACATAACCGTTGTCCCCTTGGAGTTTGACATATCACCGCTGCTAGACGGGGATCTGGACGTCATGGCCGCATACCTGATCGACCAGCCGCTCATCGCAGAGGATCGCGGACACGGGACTACCATAATACGCCCGGCCGATTACGGGGTAAACTTTTACGGCGACGTCCTGTTCACGAGCAACGATCTGATCCAAAACAATCCGGATCTGGTGCAGGGATTCGTCGATGCGACGCTGGCCGGGTGGGAGTACGCACTGGAAAACGTCGGCGAGTCAGTCAGCCACACGCTGCTCTATGTGGAAGACGATGTCGGCATTTCCGAATCCCACCAGCAGAGGATGCTGCAGGCCTCCATCCCGCTGATCAAGCCGGGGGGCATGGAGGTCGGACAGATGAGCCACGACAAATGGACGGAGTCGTACGAGCTCCTGCTGGGCTCCAAAATCATCGACTCTGAGATTGACGTAAGCGAGTCATACACGACGGAGTTTCTAAACTAGCGTCGCACCGGCACGGGAAGGGCCACGTGCGCGGTCATGCGCCCGTACCTGTGCCGTGCCAGGTCAAGCCGTGCCCGGGCGGAGTCCCCGGAAAGCCGGCACGGCATGCCCGCATTGCAGATCCGCGGCAGTACGCGACATAACCGCCGCGCATGACGCGGCCTCGGGATACCCGGCGCCGGCCTTGCGCCACCCCCGCATTTTACAAGGCGCTCTGGCGGCAACAGGGTCCCTGCCTGAAATCTTGAAATGCAGACCTGCAGGCGCGGGTTTCCAAGGAATGCGCGGCCACGCAGCGGTACGTGGCCAGCAGACAAATGCGTGCGTCAACGGGGCTCGTGCGGTACATGCGGTACCTCCACGGGCCTCCTTTCTGCGGCATCCCGGACGGATAGCAGGATGCCAGATCAGGACGCGTGTGGGGGAGGTGGGGGGTGTTCGCGTCACTCCACCGTATCGTGCGGTTTTGTGTTCTCATCATGGCAGTCGCATGAGCACAGGTATGTGGAGTGGTTGTTCTTGCAGTCTATGCATTCGTAGTGTTTGCGGGCCTCACATGCGGCGCAGATCATTGCTTGCTCTACGTACGCTTTGAATTTTAGCTTTTCTAGGGCATCTGCCACTGGGGACGGGGGGCCGTCAGCGAGGGCGCGAACGTCACCCACACGCCAGGCCGAAGAGAGAAAAAAGGCGCAGCCCGCCGAGCAGACGCGCCGGACACTGCATGCAGGCAAGCTGCTTGCCGCATTCATGCCAAAGACGCGGAGGCGTCCACCCCTAACTTGTTGCACAGCGTCGGCCCATTACAGGTCGGAGCCTTGCGCCATTGTGCTCTCGTACGGAATCCCAAATGTCCGGAACGTGATCTCGCGGGACACATCCTTGAACGATTCCCAGCCGGCTCAAGCCGCGCGTGCACGCACCGCGCCTAGGACAAACACGTTGCAAACCACCGGCCCAGCCCTCGGAGCTCTGCCCCGCCAATCAAGTGTCATGTGCAAAAATTCGGAATGTATGCCTTTGAAAAGGCCGGCGCTCGGGATCAGTCCAGTCGGCCGACGTAGCAACACACGAGGCTTTGCGCGCACAATGCGGGCAGTACGGCAAGCATGCAGGCGCCGGCATGGACGCCGCCGCATCGAGACTGTTATTATATGCAGACACCGCACCGCGTGCATGGGCCTCAAGAGATACGCCGCCACCAGGATTGCCACCATGTTCGGCGTGTTGATGATAACGCTGCTCATCACAATCGCGCTTGTGGGCTCCAACATGGACAGCATACTAAAGCAGGGGATTGCGTTTCAGGTACGGAGCGAGATTACAGAGAATCCGGCCACTGCAGAGAGGTTCACGTCAGTGGAGGAGTTTGAGGCGTTCGTGCAGGAGCAGATAGAGGCCAGGACGGCCCTGCTGGGGCTTGACGAGCCGTGGTACTCGCCGCAGCGCATAGGGATCACAATGTACAAGATAATGCTGCTGGACTTTGGACAGGCCACCTTCATCACAAGCGACTCGGGCACCTCGGACGTCAGGGAGATAATACTTGAGAAGCTCCCAAGGACCATACTACTGTTCACGACGGCCACTGTTGTAATCTCCATCGTGGGCATATTCCTAGGGGCGCTGGCGGGGAGCAGGACGGGCTCCGCAATAGACAAGCTGACTTCCAGCTTTGCCGTCATCAGCTCGAGCTTTCCGGTATGGTGGGTGGGGATGATCATGATATTCCTGTTCGCATTCACATACCAGGTGTTTCCGGCAAGGGCGACGCCGGAGATCCTGCCAGACGAGCCCGGATACGCCGCGGCCCTGCTGTACCACATGACGCTTCCCCTCATCACCATAGTGCTGATAGGATTCGGGGCGTGGGCGTACCTTGTCAGGAACTTTATGGCGGGGATAATGCAGGAGGACTTCATATCGGCAAAAAAGGCCATCGGCATAAGACGCAAGAAGATCATATACACGCACGCCCTGAAGAACGCCGCCCCGCCCATAGTCACCATACTGGCCCTCAGCCTGTCCGGCTCGCTTGGCGGCGCCATCATAACGGAGGCGGTGTTTGACTGGCCCGGCATGGGGCGGCTCTACTTTGAGGCCATAACGGTAATGGACTTGCCGGTAATCATAGGGGCCACGTACATGCTCACGGTGTTCTTTCTTGCCAGCATATTTACCGCAGACATACTGTACGGCTACTTCGATCCCAGGGTGAGGGCGTCGAGTTGAACGCGAGTGGCGGCGGGGCGGCGGGGCCTCCGGGAAATGAGGGGCCGCACGAAAAAGAAAGGGAGGCAGAGTACGCTGCGCCTGCGCCGGCCGCGGGGCCGCGGCCGTCCCCCACGTCACCGTCACGCCCGACGCGGCAGCCGCCGAGGACACCGGACGCGGCAGCTGACGCGGGAGGGTTGCGCGACACGTGGCGCGAGATCTTGTCAAGCCGCATGGGGGCGGCAGGCGTTGCAATACTCGCGGCCCTGATAATTACATCGGCGGCCACCATAGTTGCCATCCCAGTCGAGACCCTCCAGGAATGGAACAATCCAAAGAGCTGGATATCATATCCAAAGGCCGCCGTCCCCGCGTGGACCAACGCCATCCTGCCGCAAAAGATACCCGAGCACATGATGCTTGACGACCCCGCAGTGTCAGAGCGCGCCGTGGCCGTGGACGGCGCCGCAGGTACGATAACTGTCACCGAGCACGAGTTCACGGTGGACTACGAGTACGACGACTTTCCAAGCGACTTCATCTACAGCTTTTCGGCAGGGTATGGAGGATCCCCGCTCCTAGAGGTGTCGGCGGACAGGCCGGACGGGAGCACAATCCTGCTGCTCTCAAAAGCCCTGCCGCGCCTTGCGGCGGATCGTGAAGGTGTGGATGGGCTGGCAGACTACGGCGGCGGCCCCGCGACGCATTCGGAGCGCATATTCTCGACTGACAGCACAATACGGAAGAACATCGCGATGCAGGCGCCCTCCATATACGGGCACGACACGTCGGGCGCGTCGGCCGAAGACGTGCTGTTCTCTGACGCCGCGGACGGCTCCGTGCTGCGGGGCGTCTACACGTTCCGCGTAACCGTGTCTAGTTTGGAGGGGTTTGACATGCTCGAGTCGCGGCTCGTGGTAGGCGGCAAGGCATTTGGAATAATGGGCACCGACGAGCTGAGGCGCGACCTTGCAATAGGGCTGCTGTGGGGAACGCCGCTTGCCCTGTTCATCGGAATCACGGTGGCCGTGGCGTCGGTGGTTGCGGGGCTCCTGTACGGAGTCTACGCCGGATACCGCGGCAAGAAGACCGACGAGGCCATGATGAGGTTCAACGACGTGATATACGCGTTGCCGGCGCTGCCGTTTCTAATCATACTCTCGGTTACGATCAGTAACAGCATACTGCTCATGGTCGGGTTCCTCGCCATGTTCGGATGGGTCGGGGTTGCAAAGGTGGCGCGCAGCATGTCGCTCCAGATAAAGACCAGGGGATACGTGGACGCGGCCGAGACGATGGGCCAGAGCCGCTCCAAGATAATAACAAGGCACATAGTCCCGCAGCTGCTGCCGTACGCGTTTGCAAGCATAGCGATATCGGTTCCGGCCGCCATCACGACGGAGGCGGGCCTGAGCTTCCTGGGGCTGGGCGACCCAAGCTTCCCCACATGGGGGCAGATACTGCACGACGCAAACACGTTTGGCGCCGCGGCGAGGGGGTTGTGGTGGTGGATGGTGCCGCCCGGCGTCATGATAGCGATAACAGGGCTCGCCTTTGTGTTTATAGGAAACGCCCTAGACAGCATAGTAAATCCGCGGCTCAGGCGGCATTAGCGCCGGATCAGCAGTTGCGATACGCGCGTATAGCAGAGATTGCGGAGCTGCTGAGCCGTATCGTATAGTTCCCGGAGTTGGGATCCGAGTCCTTTGACTGGGCAAGGGTCTCGACAAACTGTGTCTTCTTCTCGTCGACTGCCCCCGCCTCATGGGCGCACAGGTTGAACGCCTTGAGGTTGAGTCCCTTCTCCAGCAGGTATGCGATGAATTTCTTGTACCCCTCGGGGTCGTCCCACTCCTCCCCGCGCTCGCCACATGCAGATATCCAGACGTCGACTGAATTATGAAACGCCACCTTTTGGCGCAGGTCGTCAAGGGACATCAGAAATCGGCTCGCTGCATTTTGGAGCCGCACCGGGGGCAGGATCCTCCCTTGTGCTTGTTGTTGCACACGAGGCAGACATACCTCACGCCGCCGGAGCCACCTTGTGAGCCCAGTCCAAAGAATCCGCCGGCGCGACTTCCCGTACCGGATGGGCCGCCCCCGCCGTAGCCCCCGCGCATGCGGTTGAGGTACTGCCTTCGGAGCATCAGCGGAAACGCGATGAACAGGCCGATGGCCGCCACAAGCCCCCACGGAAACGGAAGCACCATCTGCAGCCCTATGCTGACACCCAGTGACACGAACAAGAATATCAGGTATGTCTTATAGTTGAACACAGATGTGACACGTCCAAAAAAGGTTATAAAGTTTTGTCAAACCC
>JAPPIP010000071.1 GCA_028820595.1 Nitrososphaerota archaeon
GGATCATGAGCGTCGCCGGCCCGCCGTTAGGCGGGCCTAACATTTGGGTTAACTGCAATCTGACAAAGGTATAAAATGTAGGCAGGGTCATTTCCTCCCATGAGCCAGAGCGGTCTGTCCCTGAAAGTTTTGGAGGCATACACCAGGGACGTGGGAAGGGGCGTCGCAAGGATAGACTACGACTCGATGGACACGCTTGGCGCCTCGACCGGTGACGTAATCGAGATAAAGGGAAAGCGCCGCACGGTCGCAAAGTGCCTTCCGCTCTACCCGTCAGACGAGGGCAAGGGGATCATAAGGATCGACGGCCTGGGCCGCAACAACTCCGGCATCGCGATAGGCGACACCATCATGGTCAAAAAGATAAAGGCCGTCGCGGCCGAGAGGGTGGTGGTGGCCCCGCTGGAGTCGATACCGCCCATCGACGAGAGGTACCTGGCCGACGCGCTCGAGAGCGTCCCGCTGATAAAGGGCGACAACGTGATGGTCCCGTACTTTGGCGGCAGGCTGACGTTCCAGGTCATATCTGTTACTCCTGGATCCGACGCGGTGCTGATCACGCAAAAGACCACCTTTACCATAGCAGAAAAGGGCGAGACCCTCCGCGGCGTGCCCCAGGTCACATACGAGGACATCGGCGGCCTGACAGACGAGATCAAAAAGGTCAGGGAGATGATAGAGCTTCCGCTCAGGCACCCCGAGATATTCGAAAAGCTCGGCATAGAGGCGCCAAAGGGCGTCCTGCTGTACGGCCCGCCGGGCACCGGAAAGACGCTGCTTGCAAAGGCCGTCGCAAACGAGAGCAACGCGCACTTTATCAGCATATCGGGGCCCGAGATAATGAGCAAGTTCTACGGCGAGAGCGAGGCCCGCCTCAGGGAGATATTCAAGGAGGCGAGGGAGAAGGCCCCGTCGATAATATTCGTAGACGAGATAGACTCGATCGCCCCAAAGCGCGAGGAGGTCACGGGGGAGGTGGAGCGCAGGGTCGTCTCGCAGATGCTCTCCCTCATGGACGGCCTCGAGGCCCGGGGCAAGGTCATAGTGATATCCGCCACCAACCGCCCCAACGCGATAGACCCGGCCCTGAGGAGGCCCGGCAGGTTCGACCGCGAGATCGAGATCAAGGTGCCGGACAAGAGGGGCCGCAAGGACATACTTGCGATACACAGCCGCAACATGCCGCTTGACGACGACGTCAACACGGACAAGATATCCTCGGTAAGCCACGGATACGTCGGCGCGGACCTCGAGTACCTGTGCAAGGAGGCCGCAATGAAGTGCCTCAGGAGGCTGCTGCCCATACTGAATCTGGAGGAGGAGAAGATCCCGCCCGAGACGCTTGACAAGCTGGTGGTGAACCACGAGGACTTTACAAAGGCCCTCATAGAGGTCACGCCGTCCGGCATGCGCGAGGTCTTCATAGAGAACCCCGACGTAAAGTGGGAGGAAGTAGGCGGGCTGGAGGACGTAAAGAGGGACCTGCAGGAGGCAGTCGAGTGGCCCATGAAGTATCCCGGGCTGTACGACAAGCTTGGGCACAACATGCCCCGCGGCATACTGCTGCACGGGCCCAGCGGGACCGGAAAGACGCTGCTTGCAAAGGCCGTCGCCACCCAGAGCGAGGCCAACTTCGTGTCGGTCAGGGGGCCCGAGCTGCTCTCAAAGTGGGTCGGCGAGTCCGAGCGCGGCATACGCGAGATATTCAAGCGCGCGCGCCAGTCGGCGCCGTGCGTGGTGTTCTTCGACGAGATAGACTCCATCGCGCCGATCAGGGGCGCCGGGGGCGAGACGGCCGTGACGGAGCGCGTCGTGTCCCAGCTGCTCACCGAGCTGGACGGCATGGAGAACATGCACGGGGTGGTGGTGCTGGCCGCCACCAACAGGGCCGACATGATAGACCCCGCCCTGCTGAGGCCCGGAAGGTTTGACAAGATAATACAGATTCCGCTGCCCGACAAGGAGAGCCGCAAGAGCATACTGCGCATAAACGCCAAGAAGATCCCGACCGTCGACAGCGCCGACGACCCGCAGCACGTCGACTTTGACAAGATTGCCGAGATGACAGACGGCATGAGCGGCGCCGACACCGCGTCCATAGCAAACACGGCAGTCTCGCTCGTGATACACGAGTTCCTCGACGCCTACCCCGACGTAAAGGACGTGGAGAAGAAGAGCACCGAGGCCAGGGTTACGATGCGGCACTTTGAGGAGGCCGTCAAGAAGGTCAGGGAGCAGAAGGACCTGAAGATAGGCGAGAAGCTGGCCGTCTCTTACTACAGATAATTAATTAAGATGGCAGGGGCAGTTTGTCTGCCATGAACGATACGGGCGGATACCGCGGCGCGGCGCTGCGGGTGCTGAACGACGCGGGCGCCGCAGTCGGAGACTCCGTTGTCATAACCTACAAGGACGGCACGAGGCGCGCGGGGCTCCTAATGCCCAGGTACGAACACGACGACGACACGCACGTCGTGACAAAGCTGAGCAGCGGGTATAATGCGGGCATCGACGTTGACCGGATAAGGGAGATCTCAGTGGACAGGCGCAGCGCCGTCACGGACATAGGGAGGGGGGACAGCAACGGCAATGGCGACGACGCGGCCGCGGAGCCCCCCGGATCGGCGGCACGAAACCGCGCAGGAGAGAAGAGGATACTGCTGCTCTCGACCGGCGGCACGATAGCAAGCAGGATAGACTACAGGACCGGGGCCGTGACCCCCGTGCTGTCGGCCTCGGAACTGCTCGACTCCATACCGGAGCTGGCCGACATCGCTGAGATAGACTCAGAGGTGGTGATATCTGAGTATTCCGAGAACATAATGCCGGAGCACTGGCTGACGCTTGCGCGGCGCATAGACGAGCGCGTAACGGGCCTCGGCGCCGGCGACGCCGCGGTGGTGGGTGACGGCGGCAAGTCCGGTACCGCCGGCGACGCCGCCGCATCAGCAGGAGACATCAGGCCGTACGCGGGCATCATAGTGGCGCACGGAACCGACACGATGCACTATACGTCCGCGTTCCTGTCGTTTGCGCTTGCGGGGCTCCCGATTCCCGTCGTTTTGGTGGGCGCGCAGAGGTCGCCGGACAGGGCGTCGTCGGACGCCGCGACCAACCTGATCGGGGCCGCAAGGTTCATCGATTCACATAACGGCGGCGGCGTCTACGTCGCAATGCACGGCGGCTCCGGGGACGACGAGATAGCGTGCCACGTGGGCACCAGGGTCAGAAAGAACCACACAAGCAGGAGGGACGCCTTTGAGACCATAGGTGGCAGGCCGGCGTTTGCCGTATCGGCCGGCGGCGGCGTATCCCCCGGCGCCAGCGATCCGGACGGCGCAGGCCGGCCGCGTCCCGGCCCCGGATACAGTCCCAAGATATCACTCGACCAGAGGGTTGCGCTCGTAAAGTATCATCCCGGGTACGACCCGGCCCACCTGGGGCACATAATCGACTCCGGATGCAGGGCCGTAATATTCGAGGGGACCGGCCTGGGGCACGTGGGAAGGGCCGTGTACGGACAGGTCGCAAGGGCCGGCGAGCGCGGCGTGTTCATGGGCATGACGTCGCAGTGCATAGACGGCAGGACGGCGATGACAGTATACGAGAGCGGGCGCGACCTGATGGAGATGGGAGTGGTGCCGCTCGGGGACATGATACCGGAGGTCGCCCTGGTAAAGGCCATGTGGGCCGCCTCGCTGGCGGAGGACTCGGAGGGGATCAGAAGGATAATGCTTGAGAACGTCGCGGCGGAGATGACCGCACGGTGAGCGCGCAGGGGACGCCGAGCCTCGGGGACCTGGGCGTCATGGTGGGGCTGGAGATACACCAGCAGCTCGCGACCGGCAAAAAGCTGTTCTGCGACTGCCCGCCGGCCGAGCCTGACGCGTACCCCATAACGTTCAGCCGCAGGCTTAGATCATCAAGCGGCGAGGTCGGGGGGCACGACCCGGCGGCGCTCTTCGAGGGGGCAAGGGCCAAGACCATCACATACTATGCAGACTACAACAGCAGCTGCCTGGTCGAGCAGGACGAGGAGCCGCCGCACCGCCTGGATCCCGACGCCAAGAGGACGGCGCTGACAATCGCGTCCGCGCTCAGGTCCAGGACGT
Organism: Nitrososphaerota archaeon; assembly: GCA_028820595.1. Lineage (GTDB taxonomy): Archaea > Thermoproteota > Nitrososphaeria > Nitrososphaerales > Nitrosopumilaceae > Nitrosopumilus. The sequence continues at coordinate 4,113 of JAPPIP010000071.1, forward strand.
ACACCGAGCTTCACACCATGAGGAAGACCGTGGTGGACGGCTCAAACACGACGGGCTTCCAGCGGACCATGCTGGTGTCGGAGGGGGGGTCGTTTGACGTGCCGACGCCGCCGCCGTCGCAGGGACTGGAAGGCGGGGCGCCGGGCACCACAAGGATCGGAGTCCAGTCCATATGCCTGGAGGAGGACGCGGCAAAGGTACTCGAGGCGGGAGCCCATGCGGACGTGGATGCCAAGGGGTACGGCCTTGAGAGGCTCGGGGTTCCGCTAGTCGAGATTGCAACGGAGCCGTTTGAAGTGCCTGATCCGGGCGCGGTAAGGGCCGCGGCCCTGTCGCTTGGAAGGATGCTGCGGGGCACCAGGATGGTGACGCGCGGCCTGGGCTCCATCAGGCAGGACGTCAACGTGAGCATAAGGGGCGGCGGGGGCAGCGTGGTGGAGGTCAAGGGGGTGCAGCAGCTCGACCAGCTTGCAGACGTGGTGTCGTACGAGGCGTACAGGCAGCACGGGCTGACTTCCATATCAGCAAGGCTGCGGGAGTGCCGGTGGGAACACGACGCGTCGCGGGACAGGGCGGACGTAACCGGCGTATTCAGGCAGTCCGCGTCATCAAAGATAATCCAGAAGGCCGTAAAGCAGAACCACATAATCATGGCAGTCGCGTTCAGGAACGCGGCCGGAATATTCGGATACTCCCCGCACGAGGACGTCAGGCTCGGCAGGGAGATAGCAGAGCTCGTCAGGCGGTTCGGTGTGGGCGGCATATTCCACTCCGACGAGCTTCCGGCATACGGAATAACGGAGCGGGACGTGGCCGGGGTGGCCGGACTGCTGCAGGCAAGCCTCGACACGGACGCGTTCATCATGCTGGCGGCCCCGGCCGGCAGGACGGGCCCCATCACAGACCAGATAATCTCAAGGGTGCGGCGCATAGCAACGGACGGCGTCCCGGCCGACACCAGGCTTGCCACGGCCGACGGCAGGACCGCGTTTCTGAGGCCCCGGCCCGGCTCTGCGCGCATGTACCCGGAGACTGACGTCCCCACGATTGCCATAACGCAGGAGGAGCTGGACCGCGCCGCGGCCGACGTGCCAAAGCCGTGGAGCGAGGCGGTGTCAGACCTGCAGGACGCATACGGCATCAACAGGCAGCTTGCAGAGCAGCTCTGGGACTCGCCGTACCTGGAACTGTTCGAGGAGGTTGCGTCCGGGCGGGGCTCCCGGGCGGGGGCGGGGGCGGCGGTGGAACCCACGTTCGTGGCATCCGCGCTCTGCTCGTCGATAACGAGGCTGGGCAGGCAGGAGGGCATGGATGCCGGACGGCTTGACGATCAGATGATACGCGAGGCGTTTGAGATGCTCGGGAAAAACGAGATTGCCAAGGAGTCAGTCGAGATGATATTCCAGGCCATAATGTCGGCCAGGGCCGGAACCGTCTCAGACGCCATAAAGTCGGCGTCCATACAGAGCGTCGGCGCAGACGAGCTCGGGGAGATAGTAGGCGGGATAATACAGGACAACATGGAGATGATCTCAAACCAGGGCGAGCGGGCGGCTGGTCCACTCATGGGAATCGCCATGAAGCGGCTCAGGGGCAGGGCCCCCGGGCAAAAGGTCAACGAGGCGGTCGTAAGAGGCATCGCGCGCGCCCTGCTGAAGCGGCAACAGAGCCGGCAGGACCGCGCATGAAGGCAGACCGGCTTTTTGGCCGTGGGTTCTGCAGGGGGCGCGGCCCTGCACCAACTACCAGGCCTTGTGCGCGCCCGATTATTTTTATATCCATATTCTATATGTATTTATGAAAAAATTAAAATCGGGCGCATGAAGCTAATACGCAAAAACCGAAATTCCATATGAAATTATAAAACTTTGATTGTGCACAAGGCCTGTTTCTCAAAAAAAAAGCCAGCTGAGCGCACGGTCCGTTATTTGCCAGCCTCTGCCAAGAGCACGTCCCGGTACCTGCGGTACTCGTCGTTGGTGCACAACGAGTCCAGCGACTCCATAAAGTAGTCGGTGAAAAAATCCGGATCGTCCTTCTTGCACCGCCCAACCAGATATTCAATGTACTTTTTTCTCTCATCCTGCGATACCGTCTTGTGCTTCACGCAGTTCGTCATGTCCTCCAGCATGATCTCAAGCGTGGTCGCGTAGTACGCGTCGGAATCGTCTACCATGTCCATGTGATCGGCTATCGCGTCTGAGAGCTCGCGATATACGCCGGCAGCCCCCGCATAGTCACCGCGCCTTTTCATAATCTCTGCAACGCTTGTAACTGGATCAAAGTCGATATTGTTGAACTCTTCGAGCCAGCCGTGCCTGTCGGCCGCCTGCTCGTACAGGCGGTCGATCTCGTCACGACGAACCTGCGGAGCTCTCTCGGCAAACATCGCTTGGAACCGGGCGTTCATATCCTTGTTCTTTCGCACCTCCCCGCGCAGAAACTCCACCAGTTCCCGCGGCTTTGAGGAGTACACCTCGTCTAGCAGATCGGTCGGCGCCATCACTCATTCCCGTGGCGCACCCCAAATACGTCTTGCCCCCGACGCCGGGACATGGCTTCAAGCGCCGCCAACAGGCCTGCAGCAGAGCGCCGGCGCGCCGCGTACGACGAGCATCATGCGCCAGGGCAGTGTGTGCCCGGTCCACGCGCTAGTAGTAGTGGTGCATCTGGCGCTGCTCCAGGCCCTCCTGCTCCCAGTGGTTGTGGTTCCTTCCGGGATCCTTGTGGGCGTGCACGGTGCCGTCTATGTGGCAGTGCGTGTTGTCGATCAAATCCCTGACAAAGACGTCATCCACGTTCAGGACGGCGCATGCGGCCTCGACGGAGCTCTTGAGGACCTGGGCCTTTACGGCGTACGGCTCTATGACGCTGTAGGGCAGGAGGGAGACGTCGCATATGCTTCTGGAGGCGTGGTCGACGCCGTACCAGCCCGGGGGCGAACCAGAGGCGGCTGCGGCGCTGTCCCCGTCACCGGCCCCGTCGGCATCATCACCGACGCGGGTCGTCGCGGCACGCGATCCCCGGCGGTCGCCGTACACCTTTGAGCGCAGGAGCGGCAGCGCGTCCAGCGGCTCGATTCCGACGTTCTCGGCAAGGGCCATCGTAACCGACTCGAGCGCGTCTGCAAACCTTGCGGCCGCGACCTGCGCCTTTCCGGCCATCGCGTCCGACTCGTCCCTGACCCTCCGCGCGAGAATGGCCTCGCACGAGCCCGCCCCGTACACCAGGTACGGGCATTCGATGAAATCCCTCAGCACGTGCAGCACGTTGAGCGCGGTGCGGTGAAACTCGTCCAGGTACCTCTTTGAGTTGGCCCGCAAGAGGAGCGTCACGGACTTTGCGTCGTCACGCCCGGACTCGACGAAGAGCATCCTGTCCCCGCCCACGCTCCTCTCGCATACCAGGTCCGCATGCCCCGTCTTCGCGCCTGACATGTCGCGTATGTCCGTGCACGTGACGGCGCCCGTCGCCTTTTCAAGCCACCATATGTCGTTGTGCTTGACCCGCCTCACTGAGATTATGCCGCTCCTTGCAAGCAGCTCCTGGGCCTCGTCGTCAATCCCCTTGCGGGATATGACCACGTTGGCTCCGCTGCCGATCACCCCGCCCACCGCGCCGCGCACGTCTTCGGACTCCTGCCGCAGGAACTCCCCCATCTGTCCGGGAGAGCCCATCGTAATCTCCGACTCCGTCTTGGTGCGGCTGCGCTCAAGCGGCTCGCTCACAAGCAGTATCCGGGCGTCGCGTATAGCGCGGGGCATGGCGGCGCTGTCCACGGGCTTGTCGATTACGGTCCCCATTACCAGCTCGGTCTGCGCCGCGCTGCCGGGCTTTTCCTCTATCTTGACATCGTCAGTGAGGGCGCGCCCGGAGGACACGTCAGACGTGCAGTATGCGGCCCGTACCAGCATGTCGACGATGCCGCCGTTTCCGGTGCCATTGCCCGTGCCGTTTCCGGCGCCATCCCCCCGGCCATCCCGGACGCGGCCCCCCTCGCAGAGCTCCCCGAGCGCCTTGCCCCTGATGCAGCAGCGCGCCAGATCACGCATGGTGCGGCGGTCCGAGGCCCTGCCCCCGAACCTTATGCGCCCCAGCTCCGCCAGCGCGGCCTCCAGCCCCGCCTCGTATCCCGCAATGATACTGGCAGTCGGGATGCGCAGGGCGCGCATCTCCCTGGCATTCCTGAGCAGGGCCCCGATCAGCACCGCCGCGGTCGTGGTTCCGTCGCCCACGTGGTTGTCCACCGTGTTTACCGCGTCGACGACGGCCTTGGCGGCCGGGTGGTCCACGTCAATCTTGCGCAGGAACGCGCCCCCGTGCACGGTCACGGTATCCTCGCCGAGTATGTCGACGTACACCTTCATCATGCCGCGCGGCCCGAGCGCCGTCCTTACCGTCCGGGTTACGAGCTCGCCGGCAACCAGGTTGTACATCTGCGACTCCTGCACGCCGACGCGCGACAGGTCGGGATTGAATATGTCGGGGTACTTCATTAGCGGTATTACGACGATGGTGCGGACGGGTTAAAAGCTTCAGGCTCCCTTGCTCGGCACGCCGCCGGGCACGTTGCCGACCCCCTTTGCGCCGCCGTCCTTGCCGCCGGCGCCCTCCCCGCCGTCGCCGCCCGAGTCCTGCGGCACTCCCTCAAGCCCCGAGCTCATGAAGTCTTCCCTAAAGTGCTTTAGGTCCTCGCCTGCAATCACGTCCTCCTCGGGCGGCACGTAGTCGCGCACGTCGTGCCTGGCCTTTCCCGGATACCGGTTCTGGGTCGCAAGGGCCACGGTGATGAACACCGCGAACGAGACGACCGGCGGGATCATGGTGTCCAGTCCCGCCCACTCCTCGGGCATGGTAAAGAAGAACGACAGCCGCAGGAACGACGCTATCAGGAGGGACGCGACGGCGGCAGGCATGTTTGCCTTCTTCCAGAACAGCCCCAGGGTAAGCGGGGCAAAGGCCCCCGCGAACATGATGTCAAAGGCCAGCACCAGGTAGACCCCGGGGTTGGGCACCAGGTACCCCAGCGTGGTTCCAGCCACAATCATGGGGAATAGCATGACCCTCGTCATCCACAGCAGGCTCTTGTCGCTTGTGCCGGGCTTTCCAAGCCACCTCCTGCGTATTATCCTGGTTACGAGGTTGCGCGACACGACGCTTGATATGGCCAGCAGTCCCCCGCTGGCAGTGGACATGGATGCGCCGATCACCCCCATGAGGACGGCCGCGCCCACCGCAAAGGGCATGTGCATGGTGCTGAGCAGCGGGAGCGCGAACCCGGGATCCGTGTCACCCGGCAGGTAGTAGAGCGCCACGATCCCGAGCATGCTGGTGGGCACGACGGTAAACAGGGTGAGGGCCCCGCCCATGTATGCGCCCCGCCGCGCAGTCCTCGGATCCTTTGAGGCAAACACGCGCTCCATAAAGTCCAGGGCGATGATGTCGCCCAGCCCCAGCGCCAGTATGGCGCCCCAGTTTATCAGGGCCCCGTTGCCGATGTCAAACAGACCCGACAGGTCCAGGAACTCGGGCGGCGCATTGGCGTATATGACGGCCCACGGGGCGTCTGCAAACCCTCCCGCAAAGTACAGGAATCCGACCCAGAACGCGGCGATTGCAAGGTACACCTGGAACAGGTTGGTGTACGCGGACGCAAACAGGCCGCCTGCGCAGGTATACGCAACCACCACCAGGGCAGAGAATAGAATCCCCCAGAAAAAGTCGATCCCGAACACGATCTCCAGTATGAACCCGCTTGCGGCCAGGTTCCCCGCGACCAGGACGGTAAAGCTGATTATCATGAGCACGCCGGATATGCCCTCTGCCGCGTTGCCGTACCTCCTGTAGTAAAAGTCCGGCAGGGTTATCATCGACATCTTGTTGAGGGGCTTTGCGTAGAACGTGGCCGTGATCAGCAGGCACACGCCCAGCCCTATGGGCACGACGGCCCCGGCCCAGAACCCGAACTCAAAGACCAGCGCCACGTTGCCAAGCGACGAGTTGCCGTCCACGGCCTGCGCGGCGAGCATCGTCCCGACCATGGCAAGCGGCAGGCTCTTGCCCGCGACAATCAGCCGCTTGCCGCTCTGCTTTATGAGCCGGCCCGACAGGACGCCGACTACCAGCGTAAGTATAATGAACAGTATGATCGCGGCCCCAAAGCCGTCTATCTCCGCCAACGCATCTGTTACGGATGCAGACCTATTAAATATTGAAAATTTGATGTAAAGTACGTATTACGCATAAAATATCATGTGTATAATACAAATTTATGCATAAAACGTAGCAAATACAAAAAAAAGATGTATTATATAAAGATACAACAAGCGGCGGGGCTGCGGCTCACGGCACGCTCTTTCTTCCTCTTCCTCCCACGGCCGGGGGGGGGGGGGGGGGGGGGGGGGGGCGGGGGGGGGGGGGGGGGGGGGGG
>JAPPIP010000063.1 GCA_028820595.1 Nitrososphaerota archaeon
GAAGTGCAACGACACACATCGCCCCTTCCACGCACGGGGGATTACATAGGTGTGGATTACGACGTTTGACGCGTTTGAGCGCGCCGGCGTTTCGATCAAGCTTGCCAACTCGTACAAGATGGCCCTGATCAACAGAACAGGGAAAAAGACCGACAAGGTGGACGCGGAGAAGATAGCGCAGGTGCTCCGGATGGGCTCAATCCCGGAGTGTTACGTGCCGTCGGCTCACACGCGCGGCATTCGGAACATGGTGAGGCAGCACGTCCGTCTGGTGCAGGCGAGAGCCCGGGTGGTAAACCAGGTGCACAACCTGCTTGACGCGCACGGCAGAGCCGTGCACGCGACCAACATGTACTCCCAAAAGGCGCTGTCCTGCCTGGACTCGCTCAGTCTTGGCGACGCGCAGGACGACTTTGTGCTGAGGCAGTGCGCCAGGAGGATAAGGCATTACACAGGCGAGATTACAGAGATCGACAGGCAGTTGGAGGCAGAGGCGGCGCAAAACGAGGATGCCAAACTGCTCGCCAGCATGACCGGCATTGGAATCTACACGGCCATACTTCTGGCAGCCGAGATATCCGAGATATCGAGGTTCGGGACGCCAAAGCAGATGATCTCGTGGGCCGGGCTGTGTCCGACCGTCAGGCAGTCCGGCAAGGAGATGCGCCTTGGAAGGATAAAGAAAATGGACACCGACAGCCTAGTCAACTGGGCAATGTGCGAGGCCGCCAACGTGGCGGTCAAGCACGACGCGAGGATGAGGGCCGCATACGAGGCCGCGCGCAGGAGACATGCGGGCAAGCACATGCTCGGGATTGTCGTGGTGGCACACAAGATGGTCACCATAATGTGGCACATGCTGAAAAACCGAACCCCCTACGAGTCGCGCAACGAGGATCTGTACAGGCGCAAGCTGGCCCGGCTGGAGAAAAGGCGGCGGAGCAAGGCATAGCTGTTGCCCAAGCACATGTGCAGATTAACCCCCAGCGTTAGCTATAAACAACACGCCGCCTTTGTCAGGCGTGAGACGGATGAAACATCGGAAAGATCCGGCTCGTACGCTTGGGGGTTATCATAGGAGAGGAGGAGGGCTCGGAGGGCTTCGATCCCTCGACCTGGCGGTCCGAAGCCGCCCGCACTATCCAGACTGTGCTACGAGTCCGAAAAGATAAGGCTTTTAGACGTCTAAATACCTGCCTAGCGCCTTGAAGGTATCGAAGAGGGTGGCCGGCGTGGAGTACGCCATCAGGGACATAGTGCAGGCGGCGCGCGGCGCGCAGCGGCGCGGCGTTTCAATAGACTACCTGAACATAGGCGATCCCGTGCAGTTCGGGTTCCAGCCGCCCGAAAACGTCAGGCAGGCGCTCATCGATGCCGTACGTGGTGGCGAGAATTATTATGCCCCATCGGAGGGCCTGCCGGAGCTGCGGGAGGCCATCGCAAAAAAGGAGTCCGCAAAGGGGCTGTCCGTGTCGGCCGACGACGTGGTGGTGACAAACGGCGTCTCAGAGGCGCTCGACATGGTGATATCGTCCATAGTCGAGGAGGGCGACGAGGTGCTGCTGCCCGGCCCCTACTATCCCCCGTACGCGTCCTACGTGCGGCTGCGCGGTGGCACACCGGTGGAGTTTGCAATGGATCTCGAGGAGTCGTCCGTCGACATGGAGGACATCAGGTCCAAGATCACGCCGAGGACGGTCGCCATATGCCTGATAAGCCCCAACAACCCGAGCGGCGTCGTGTTTGACAAGGAGAGCCTCGCCGAGATGGTCCGCATCGCAGAAGAGCACGACCTGTACCTGATATGCGACGAGATATACGACCATATCACGTTTGACGACAACGGCGACGGCGACCGCCGGTTCGCGGGGGTGGGCGCGGTGGCCGGCGCGGCACCGGTCATAATACTCAACGGCTTCTCAAAGGTGCACCTGATGACCGGGTGGCGCATGGGGTATGTGGCATTCAACGGCGCGTCGCCGCGCCTAGACGGCATCCGGGAGAACCTGCCAAAGCTTGCAAGGGTGCGCATAACCACGAACCTGCCGTTCCAGCACGCCGCGCTAGAGTCGCTACGCGGGCCGCAGGACTATATCGGCAGGTTCGTATCCGAGGTGCGCAGGCGCCGCGACTATATCATTCCGAGGCTCAACGAGATTCCGGGCATATCGTGCGCCATGCCGAGGGGCGCGTTCTACGCGTTTCCAAAGGTGGAGGACTGCGCCAAAAGGTTCGGCGGCGACAAGAACTTTGTCATGTCGCTGCTTGAGAGAAAGGGCGTGCTCACGGTCCATGGCTCGGGGTTCGGCGAGCGGTACGGCTCGGGGCACTTCCGTATAGTGTACCTGCCCGACATCCCGGTGCTGGAGTCGGCCATGTCAAAGCTCGAGGATTTCATGATCAATAGCTCCAGCTAGCCATGCCGTCCGGTGTGATGCGTATGATGCAGTCGGTGTCTGCCAGCAGCTCCTGCGCGGCCGGGTCGTCCATGGTGTCATAGTATCTGGATAGTATCCTGGACGCGATGGCGGCGACGCCGTCCCTGAGGAGCGAGGCCCTGCCGTGCCCCGACACCCCGAATATGTCCGGGGAGTGCACCCCGACGTCGATGCAGAACGCGGCCCTGCCCGTCTTATCCACGTTTTTGGCCTTTGCGGTCCTGGTATGGGTGCCGACGTAAAATGCCCCGTTTTCGTACATATACCACACCGGCACCACGTGCGGTGCGCCGTCCTCGCGCACGGTGGCAAGGCGCATCGTCTGCTGCGCCTTGAGGAACCGCTCCACCTGCTCCCTGGTGTGTTTCGCAGTCACCGCATGCCGGGCCCCCTTGTGGGCGCGTTGCGCCTGAATCCCATCGCGATCATAAAGGCGCCGAACCCGAGCATGCCGGCGGACACCTTCTCGTTGGTTATATCGGCGTTTGTCAGAAAGTCCGTCACGAACTCGGGGCCCCACACCAGCAGCTGCTGCGCCAAAACTATGCACGCCATTATGACGAACAGCGCCCCGACTGCCGTATACCAGTTTCGGCCCCTGCGCCTGTACTCGCCGCCCCCGCCCCCGCTCATGATGATCCCGACATCGTCATGCGCCATATCATCTTGTCGTGCCTGCTTCTCTGCATCGTGCCGTTGATCATACCAGCTTTATGCCGGGGTTTCTCATCTTGTTGCGTATCATGGCGTTGAGCAAAAGCGGGGTGGCGATCTCGGCCATGTATGCAAGCTTGCCGGGGCCCAGCAGTATGGGCCGCAGCCCCTCCACCTCTGATATGAGCCCGCATATCTCGCCCGTGGCCCGCTCGTCGTCGCCGCACACGAATATGTCATAGTCTAGCGTAACTGAGGGGTTTGCAAGCTTTTTTTCGGATATCACGTGGAACGCCGACACCAGGCTCCTGCCGCCGTCTTTCATGTGGGCGGCGACGGACTCGTGCGACGTCTTTGCGCCGATGTCCCTGATCGGTATGAACTCGAACCCCGTGTCGGTCTTCTCCATGGGGACTATGGGCGACACCACGGTGCAGCCGTCCCTGACGCGTGAGAGTATCCCCGGGCACGTGGCGTCGATGTTGCCGTACGGTATGGAGAGTATCAGAATGTCGCTGTTCTCGGCCACCTCGGGGTTGGCGCCGCCGGTTATGCTGCTGGCCTGCCCGCCGTATGCGGCGTCGGCCTCCTTCTGGTACGCCGCGGCCGCATCCGCGGCCCTTGCCGCGTCCCTCGAGCCCACCAGTATGGGGTGGCTCCGGGCCCATCTGATGGCAAACCCCTTGCCCATTCCCCCGGTGCCCCCTATGATTCCGACGGTCTTGGCCATTCGACGGGAAAACATATGACTTATTATTATCTCTATTCGAGGCGCGGATACCTTGGTGCGGCACGTCATAATGGTCCGGCACGGGCAGGCCCGTAACAACGTGGAGAGGACGCTTGCCGGCCGCATGGACGGCGTCCCGCTGACGCCGGATGGCGTGAGGCAGGCGGGGCACGCGGCCAAGATGCTCGCGTCGGCCGGCGTGTCTGCGATATACTCGAGCCCGATTGAGAGGGCCGCCGAGACGGCGCGGATGATATCCGAGGAGTGCGGGGTGCCGGTTACAGTCGACGAGAGGCTGACGGAGATCGACATGGGCAAGTTCACCGGCATGACGTTTGAGGAGGTGGTGTCGGGCCACGACGACATATTCGCAAAGTTCTACGGGGGGGACGTCGAGATCGCGCACAAGGGGGTGGAGACCTTCGAGCAGGTCCGGAGGCGCGTCACCGGGATAGTGTCCGAAGTGGCGTCCGGCGGCGGTGACGCTGCCGCTGCCGGCAGCGGGGGCGGCGCCAGTGATAACGATAATGGGAACGCCGTGCTCGTCACGCACATGGACCCGATAAAGGCCATGCTCGGCGAGATAGCCGGGATATCGCCCGAGCGGCTGCTGCGCGCCGAGATCGCGAACGCCGCGCTCAACGTGTTCCGAAGGGAGCCCGACGGAGGCCTGTCGCTTCTGGCGCTCAACGTGATGGACGCCTCCCGGTTTGCCGCGTGACGCGGCGCGCGTCTGTCGCGTGCCAGAAGGGGCGCTGAAGACAGGCAGCCATGGTTGCCGCGGGCACAGATGCAATTCGGCCGCCGCGCACTTTGAGGCAACCGTTCAACACCATGGCGCTGCTCCCTCCGCCTGTGACGGCTGGATGCGCGTATGTGTGGCCGGTTTAGCGGGCGGCGCGTTATAATATTTTACGAGGGCTGGCGCCGAGCAGTTGCCAAACCGTCCAAGCAAAGCTATTTTTAATGACGGGATAAACAACTGACTCATGAGCCTGCGCCGAATCTCCGTGGAAAACTTTGGACCCATCAAAAAAGGCACCGTGGATCTGAAACCGCTGACCGTCCTCATAGGCCCAAGCAACTCGGGCAAGTCATATATGTCAGCTCTGATATATTCCGTTCTAAGCTCGGAAACTCTGCGCGGCCGTTTTCGGCCCCACGCCAAGTCCGGTCTACGCACATCAATAAGAAAAGAGTTGCGTGCCCTGATACGTAACAATCGCGGCAGCACGCTTGCGGTGCCCTTGGACACTGCAAAAAGGATGTATTCTCTTATAATCCGAGAAATATTCGACAACCACCTAAAACAGAACTTGGAGAGAAATTTTCGCATGCCTCTTGAAAGCCTGACAAGAAACAACGCAGCGCCTGCAAATATCAAAATCTCCACTTTTGCCGATCTTGTGGTTAATATGAGCAATAATATTAAGTCATACAAAACCACGATACCAGATACAGAATACGTCTTTGACATATCTGGCAACCTTGACACTTTTGTCGTGACAAGAAACGAATCCGTAATCACCATAACGATCAGCAAGAAACACAAGCAAAAATTTCTCAGTCAGCACGCCGCCGATCTGATGATAAGCCTGATGCACGCGGAGCTGTGGAAGAAAGACACGCCACGACTGATTCCATTTTATTTTCCGGCATCACGATCGGGCATTCTGGAGACGTATCCTGAAACGGCCGCCTCCGTAATGGAAGACATTAGCTATTCAGTATTCACTAACGTTGACGAACCAACGATCGGCGGCATAGTTACGGATTTTATCACGCCCCTGATTCTGCTGGAACGCAAGAAAACGCCGTTTTTCAAACTGGCCGAAGAAATGGAGTCGTGCGTACTGCACGGAAGCGTTGATGCCCGCATAGGCAAAAGTAGCCCGCCTCGGCTTCTTTACACCTTTGATGGGAATGTCATTCCACTGGACAACGCGTCTTCTGCGGTCTCGGAGCTTGCCCCGCTCTCCATATATCTGAAATATGTCGTGCAAAAAAGCAACTTGCTCATAATTGAAGAGCCAGAGTCACACCTTCATCCTCACGCCCAGGCCATCCTCGCCAAGTACATCGTAAAGCTGGTTCGGGCCGGTCTGAACATACTGGTTACCACGCACAGCGCCTTTCTCTTGGCCGAGTTTGGCAAGTACGTGCTCGCCGGCAGGCTGGACGAAAAGACGCGAAAGACCCTGAAGGTAGAGACGCATCTTGCAGAAGACGAGGTGTCGCCGTACGTCTTCAGAAGGAACAGGGACAAGAGCTATAGCACAAGACGCATACCGTTCGACGACGAGGACGGCATATCGCAAGATGAGTTTGGCAGAGTGGAGCACGAGTTGTATAATCAGTGGCTGGGAGTGGTAAGCAGCCTTCCCAAGAAATGATCCGAACCATAAAGAGAGACTACGGGCATGCTTTGGAGCGCGAATGCCGCGAGCACGGCGTCACAATCAAGATACAAGGACACCCGTGTACGGCCATACTAAGGGGGGAAAAGCTGATGTCGAGGCCCGCCCCCAAAATCTGTGACTGTATCGTCCTCCGTGGCAACTGCTCATTTCTAATCGAACTAAAAAGCACCCATCTTGACTACGAATCTATAGTGGAACAGTTTCGAAGCGGCTATAGAAAACTAGTTTGCATACTAAGGTCGGTATCAAAGAGGCCTTCCGATGTGTTCTTCGTATTGGTGGCCAAAGATTATGGAAACCGATATGCCAAACAAAGGCTGAAGCATGGTTTTAAAATAGGCAGCAAAAAATGCCGCATAATACTCGCGGAATCCGGGGATTGTCTTGACTCGGTGGCAAAGCCCCGCCTGGGCGTGTCTTTCTCTGGCGGCGGCAAAAAATCATGATATAGTACATACGATGCCAGAGTCACGGGGCTGCACGCCTGGGGCCGTGACGGCCCGATGGACGAAACCGGCTTGGTTGCGGCACCGTGACGTCGGGACAGGGCGGAAGGCCCTTGTAATTCTGGGAAGAGGCGGCCGCGGAACGTGCGTGGCCGCACCCCGGACGGCATCCAGTCCGACTTGGCGGTCCTGTACGCGTCCGGCTGTCTGTGAATGGTGCCTGCCTGCCTGCCTGCCTGCCTGCAGCCCAAAAAAGGCGGCAGCCGCGTCCGGCTTAACGAGCAATTTACGAGAATTTCGGCGTTATTCTCATAATAAGATTGCATTTAACATTATGATTCTACGAGCGAAAACAGAGAAAATATATAATATTCTCATATATTGCTCGTAATCATGGCGCGGACGATTCCCGTAGACATCACCCCTGACAAGAGCCTGATCAAGAAGTTGGGCCTCGTCGGATACAGGACCGAACAGGCGGTCGCAGAGCTGGTGGACAACTCGATTGACGCAAGAATCGAGGGCGAGGCGTGCCGCATCAGCCTGCAGATGGACTTTGGCAGGAGGCAGGTTACGGTGACAGACGACTGCTTGGGGATGAACCTGCCCCAGCTGCGGGACGCGCTGACCGTCGCAAGGGAGACAAAAAAGGACGGCAGTCTGGGCAGGTTCGGCATGGGAATGAAGGGGGCCTGCTCCAGCCTCGGCAAGGCATTCTCGATAGTTACGTCCAGGCCGGGCCCGGGGACAAAACTTGTGGCCAGATATGACGAGGATCAGTGGCTGGGGGACGGGTCAAGGGACTGGACCAACTTTGAGATCGAAGAGTCCGACAAGTCCGGCGACTGGCACGGCACCAAGATAACGATCAGCAAGCTCAAGGTTCCGCTGTATTCCAACCAGCTCTCGAACTTTAGGAAACGGTTTGCAATAAGGTACGGTCCGTACCTCAGGGACGGCAGGGCCCGCATAGCGGTCAACTCCAAGGACTGCAGGCCCGCCGAACCGGAACTCGAGGAGGGCACGCGGCAGGACGTCGACGTAAGGCTCCCAAGCGGCGGCCGGATAGCCGGCTGGGTCGGACTCTTGAGGAGGCGGTCGATCAAGGGCGACTACGGGATGCACCTCTACCGGAGAGGGCGCCTCATAAGGGCCTTTGACAAGTTCGGCATAAGGAGCCATCCGGAGATGGCCAGAGTGGTCGGGGAGATATCCATCGACCACGTTCCGGTAAACTTTCACAAGACGGGGTTCTTGAAGGACTCGCTGGAATACGAAGAGGCCGTCAAAGGCTTTGGGAAGGACCCGGCCGTGCTGAAATGCATCCGTGACTCGCCGTCAAGGAAACAGGACTCGCTTGACATACGCCGCATATTCGCGGATGACGCGGGGAGTGCCCCCCTCTTGGACGCAAGGATGAGCGCCGCAAACGCCTGGTCACTGCTGCGCAGGACGGGCCGCTTTGCCGTCCGGGGCGAGGCAGGGAGGATGGACGTCGCGTTCGAGGACGCCAAGGACGGCGGCATATACGGCCTGGACTTTGACGACGACGGCCTCAAGATCACAGTCAACAGGTCAAGCGAGATGTTCATGATCTTCAAGAACCCGCTGTTGCTCTTGAGCCTGGTACGCGTAGAGTCGGAGCTTGTGGCCGGCAACCCGGCAAGGTATGCCGACTTTGTCCGCGACAGAAACAGGAGGTGGGGCGAGCTCGTAGGCAGACTCGTGGCCGACCCGGGTCCAAGGAGAACCGGACCGAGAAATGGCGACGGCGGCGGCGCGGTGCTGACGCCCGCCTACTCCCCCGCAGGCGAGCTCGTGGACCTGCACGGCCACCTAACCGACGCCATAAGACACGGCTTTCAGTTTACCGGCCTGAGCACGCTGGCCCCCTTTCTGCACAACGCGTACGGCAAGATGATCTACGTCATCCACACGGTGCCCGGGGCGGGGCAGCAGGTACTGGAGGCCGTACAGGACCACGCGGGGGGGTTCGTCGCGCTGCTGGAGCCAAAGCCGGCCGAGGTGGATGCCGTCCTTGGGATCTCCGGCGTCGGCAGCAGGCTCATAATAATACGGGAGTACGCGGAGCGGCCGGCGACCACGTGGGCCCCCCCGGAAAAAGCCTGGCTCGACCTCTACTCCGAGGTGCGCAGGGGAACGCTGACCATGTACGGCGACGAGCTGGACGGGATACTGTCGGAGCTGCTCCGGAGCGGCCTTGCGTCGGAAAAGAAACTCCGGTCGCTTGCAAGGCGCAGAAAACTGCTGGACGGCGTCGACGGATACCTGGGAGGCGGACGCGCTGGACAGTCCTGAGTATTCCGCGCTGCTTGAGGAGGACAGCATCTCGTCCATATCGGAACGGTACGGGTTCAAGGACAAGCTGGCCATTGAAAAATTCATCATGGATTTTGAGGTGCACGCGCGCATAGCGCGGAGGGCGGACTGCGTCACGAGGGGGGGCATGTGCATGCCGTTCCACACGGCCGACGGCGCGGCCAGGAGGCTGAGCGTGGACGTTGACCTTCTGACCGGCCTGACCGTCGACGAGACGAGGGGCGTCATGGGCGGCATAAGCGGCGCCCCGCCTGGAATCCTGTGCGACGAGTACGTTCCCAGGAACCCGTACCCGCTTGACAACCTGGTCACGTACCGGGCATACTACGACTCCTGCCTGGGCGGGAGAAGGTATGTCAAGGTGGATTTCTTCTGCGACGTGGACGTGCAGCCCGACTCGGAGCTGAAGAGATCCGGGTTCGAGCTCTTTGGCTTCGAGACCGCCCATGACATGCGCATACTCTCGAAGGGCTCCCTGCTGGGCGACAAGCTTACGACCCTGGCGCTTGGGACGATCGGGCTCCGGCCCTCTAAGCAGACTGAGATCGCAAAGCAGGTCTACGACCTGGGTCTTTTGTTAAAGTCCTCCACAAGGCGGGATCTTGAAGTGTCACTTGGCGCGTTTGAGTCCATGACCGGTTTGAAGACGGAACATTTTGCACGCGAGCCGAGGTATGACATACCCGACGTTATCGCAAGCGTCACCGACTCCGTTTTCGGGCTTCTGGACCTGAAATCCGCGGTCAGTATCACTGGCAGGCAGGCCAAGCGCTACAACGACTTTCAGGGGACGTACCTGGCAAAAAAGCACAGGTACAGAAAGACCGAGCACGTCACGGACGTGCTGTTGCTGTGCGCATACTCCGTGCATGTGCGCAGGTGTCTGGACGGGGAGGTTACAAAGTCCGAGGCGGCGCGCACGTTGCATGACATACTGGAGCAGGTAAAAAGCATACGTGGAGACGGCGTGCCCGATCCCGGACGCAGGGCCGCGTCATACATGCGGGACATCCCGGACTCGGCCGGCTTTGGCAAAAAGATGCTGGGCAGTGCCCTTCTGGAGCACGTGTTCCTGGTGCGCGAGCTGTTCTCTGGCCGCGCATGACGGCCTGCCGGCCTGCGGCCCCGCACGGTCGCCGCGGCAAGGTCGGTGGCAAAGACCACGTACATCTCAATGATCTTCTGGCCCCGCGTCCTTTTCCTGCCGCCCCTCTTTTCCGGCTCGCGGTCCCCCCCCCCCCCCGGGGGGGGCGGGGGGGGGGGGGGGGGGGGGGGGGGGGGGGGGGGGGGGGGGGG
>JAPPIP010000065.1 GCA_028820595.1 Nitrososphaerota archaeon
GCGTCTAGGGCGCCTCGTGCGGGTGAAATTCTAGGCAGGGTTATGACACTAACTACTGAGTCCCGCCTTGGCCGTCCGTGGGTGTGACACTTCCTCCCGCTAGATCACGCCTGCCGGAAGCGACGCGCGGCGCGCCTCCTCACTCGTCCAAGTCGACATAGATGCCAGATATGGCGTTGTTGATCCTGTCGTGGTACTTTTCGCATCCCTCGGTTCTAAAGTCGTTGGCCTTGCATTCGTTGAAGTGTATGGTGCTATCCCTCTGCATGTTGTCGGCAAACAGCACGTCTGAGCCTATTGCAAGCGCCAAGAGGCCGATTGCAGCGAGGCTTGCAGAGACTACGATCATGGCATGTCCAACCTTGGCGTGGTTGTGGGGATTGCTCATCTGCTGTGCGCCTCCGATCCTCGAATTTAATCCTTTCAAGGTCAATAATGCCGGCCTCGGTTTGATCCCGTTCCAAGTCCCCCTTCCGGGCATCGGGACTGACGCGACGTGGTGGTTCCGCCCGTTCTCGTGAAACTTGCGCGGCATGTGACGATCCTACAAGTGCGGCATGGTCTTGAAGTAGATTGGTGTGACTTGCAGGGATGTGCCCCGAGTATCCGTCCCATACCTCTGGTAATCTCTGCAGGTGTGCGGCGCGGGAAACAGTGAAAAACCTGTGTCGCCTGTTGATGGCATGGGCATACAGATACTGCAGTACGAATTCCTGGGGCCCGTGCCGCTCTCCGAGTGGGGGCCTCCGATGGGCGAGATCCTGTATGCAGTCCTGTCGAGGGACCGTGACCGTTTTAACATGCTGCATGTGGGAGATTGTGAACATACTGACGACAAGGCTTTCTTCGTACAGCACGAACAGTTCAAGTGCTGGGTTGAGAAGGCAGGCTCTGATTCGGCACTGTATCTGGCCGTATTTCCAATGAAAGATTCTGGCGTGCAGCGGCGCCGGGCCGTACTGCAGCGCATCATCCGCAGCTATAAGCCGCCGTGCAATCCCGCCGCCGACCTGCCTGAGCAAAAACCCAGTTATAACGTGCGCCGGACCGATGACACTGATGCCGGCGGCGACAATGGCGGCGACAATGGCAACCCTGAAATGGCCGAGTCTGCCCCGTCCGAGCCTGCAGATCCGCCACCCCCGGCAAAAGACGCCGCTGATGCCGCGCCATCCGAACCAGACTCCCCGCGGGGCGCGATCTTATGCCCGTGCTGCGGCTCTGGCATGGATCTGGAAAAGAGGATCGGTTCCAACTCTGCTCTGTACCGGTGCGCCGGCTGCAACATGAGCGAGACGCGTCTGGATTGACGACGTCCCACGCGTTGGACGCGATCAGTTCTGGCCGGCGCCAGAGGCCTGCCTGCTTACTTGGTTCTGCACCTTGAATATCTGCTCCAGCGTTATGTCCATGGCCTTTTTGAGGTGGTCAAACTCCCTGACAGAGTGCATCTGCCCCTCTACTAGCATCCTCATTATCCTTACCGTATCCTTTTGAAGTTCGTCTGAGGCAACTATCTCCATGGCGTTGAGCCTTGAGAGCGTATTGTCCATCTCCTTTAGCATCTCCTCTGAAGGCTTGTGGCTCCCGTGCGGCGTCACTTCATTCTGCCCCCTGCGTTTTCCATGGGCCGGCGCACCCCCGCCGTTAATATGAACTTACACCAGCTCCTCGTCTATCTCCCCTATGGGATCGACGTACTCCCTGCACCTGCATGCGGGGACGACGCAGCTGCCTGCCTTCAAAAGCGAGTCGCTGCTGCTGTCGTCCATGTGGGCCTCGTGCGTGTGGTGGCATTCCTTACAGTTCGTGGCGCCGACATCTCCTTTCTGCCAAGAGCATGATCCCCGTCATTGCGGCACCAGTACGGCGCGGGCGTCTATCTTTGACTCTTTGAGCAGCCGCAGCACCCGGTTTGCCTCCTCAAGCGGATATGCCTGGGACACGACCTCCAGGCTGTTCTCGCCGCATATCCTGATTACCTCCTCCATGTCCTTTGTGGATCCTATCAGGGTTCCCCTGATCGTCTTTTCCTCAAACGCCATGAACTTGGGGTTCTTTCCCACGGTCGCAATCACAATGGTGCCCCCCTTCTTGACCAGATCTACTGCCGCGTCGGTCGCCGCATCGGACGGGGCAAACACGACTGCCGCGTCAAGCAGCCCGATCTCCCTTTTGACATCGTCTGTAAAGTTATCGCCTTCTGAGAACGTCACGGAGCGAACGGCGCCCAGCTTCTCTGCCACCTCCAGGTGCCTGCGCGTCCTGGAGAACGCGAACACCCTGCAGCCCTCTACCTTTGCAAACTGGACTGCCATGTGTCCCACGCCGCCTATCCCAAAGATGCCGATCCTCATGCCGGGACGCGGCCCTGCCGCCTTTACGGCCTTGTATGCGGTTATCCCGGCGCAGAACAGAGGCGCCGCATACTCTGGGGCCATGGAGTCCGGGACGAGCGTTACAAAGTCCTGCGGCGCCGTGATGTACTCTGCATATCCGCCGCGCGTGGACTCTCCGGTAATGGTGGATGACTCGCACAGGTACTCCTTGCCCTCCCTGCAGTATTGGCACTCCCTGCAGGCCTCAAGCAGCGGCGTTATGCCGGCCCTCTGGCCGACCTTGAACTTTGTGACGGCGCTCCCTATCTCCGTTATGGTGCCGACCACCTCGTGGCCCGGAACGGTGGGCAGCACCGGTGGTATGCCGATGTCCGTCCAGTCCCCCTCTATGCCGTGCAGCTGTGAATGGCATACGCCGCAGGCCTCTATCCTTATGAGGACCTCGTCGGGCCTGCCTATCCTGTGCCTTGGAATGCTTGCGAGCCTGAGCGGGTCCTTCTCTATGGGGCCGCACTCGTCTAGCACCATGGCCCTCATCATTATGTCGCCGTCGGACATCATACGCACGCGCCCGGTATGGAATTTTAAGATTCGCCAACCCGCGTCAGAAGGCTTTAAGACGCAAGCACCCAAGGTACAGGTGTGCCGGAGATAGCAGACGAGGACAGGGAGCGCGTCAGGCTGCTCAACGTCATAGCGCAGTCAAAGGACGGCTTTAACCGGCTTTCGCTTGACGAGCTTGTCCGGCTGCAGGGCATGATAGAGCGCAAGGACTATTCAAACGACAAAAAGTCCGCAAAGTCCAAGGCCGCGCTGCTCAAGAAGATAAACGTCCGGATATACGAGCTGACAGAGGGCAAGGGCATATGGGATAGGTAGCGGGCCCACGCCAAGCGGGTCTTGCCGCGTGCGCAGCGCCGCGCGTGGAGCACGGCGCCTCGGACGCGTTGTTTGGCGCACCCGTGACCGCGCAGTTCTCACGCGCGGTGATCCCACGGCCTGCCGGCGTTCCATTTCATTGACCACCGCCTGATGAGCACGACTGACCATGCGATACTGCCTGCAGTCCACAGCATGACGTAAATGCTCTGTACAGAATGCTCTGACTCTGGATACAAAAAGGCGGTGTACGCCTCTTGGATTTCCAGCATGCTGTCAAACAACGCAAACTCGACTGCAACTTGGGGGATCAGGACCGTGCACAGTATGACAAGCAGGTACCGCCTGAGCTTCCTTATGTGATATGCCGAGTATATGTCCAGAAGGGGGATGGCCGCGTATACGCACTGCCTTCTGACGCTCACGGGGCCTCCTGCCGGCATGCGGTAGGCCGGCCCGCGCCCAATTTAAAGAACATTGCACGGCCCGCCGCCCGTGCGCGGTTCTTGTTGGCCGCGCGGCGACCGCGGCTCTGCATGTGCGCGCGGCGCGCGTTTGGCATCGCTTGCAAAGGACGGCACGCCGGGCCCGGGCACCGTGCGATGCGCGGATCCATACAAATAGGAACGTCGTTCCGTCACGTATATGCCCAAGAACCGGCTTGCGGGGGAGACCAGTCCATACCTTCTGCAGCATGCAGAAAACCCCGTCGACTGGTACCCGTGGGGCAGCGAGGCCCTCGACAGGGCCAGAAACGAGAACAAGCCGATATTTCTGAGCGTCGGGTACAGCTCGTGCCACTGGTGCCACGTGATGGCCCACGAGTCGTTTGAGAACGAGGATGTTGCGTCGTTTATGAACTCGAACTTTGTAAACATAAAGGTGGACAGGGAGGAGCGCCCTGACATCGACGACATTTACCAAAAGGCGTGCCAGATGGCGACGGGGCAGGGCGGCTGGCCGCTGAGCGTCTTTCTGACCCCCGACCAGAAGCCGTTCCACGTCGGGACGTACTACCCGCCGCTCGACTCGCACGGAAGGCCCGGGTTTGGGAGCGTCTGCAGGCAGCTTGCGCAGTCCTGGGCCGAGAGGCAGGGCGACGTCGACTCGCGCGCCGACGACTTTGTGCGCGCCCTCTCAAAGGCGGATGGCGCCCCCCTGTCGGAGGCCGCACTGCGCGCGCCGGAGTCCGACGCGCGCCGGGGCGGCCCGGGCTTTGACGGATCAACGATGGACGAGGCCGCCGTCAACCTGTACAACAACGGCGACTACACGTACGGGGGGTTCGGCTCGGCGCCGAAGTTTCCAAACGCCGCATGCGTCTCGTTCCTGTTCAGGTATGCCGCGTCGACCGGCCATGAGTCGTTTGCAAAGTTCGCGCTAAAGACGCTTGACAGAATGGCGCGCGGGGGGATATTCGACCAGATCGGGGGCGGATTCCACCGGTACTCCACCGACGCCCGCTGGCTCGTCCCCCATTTTGAAAAGATGCTGTATGACAACGCGCTCATTCCGGTCAATTACGCCGAGGCGTACCAGCTGACCAAGAAGGAGTTCTATCTCGACGTCATGAAAAAGACGCTTGACTTTGTGTTGCGGGAGATGGCCTCGCCCTTGGGCGGCTTTTACTCTGCATACGACGCGGACTCTGAGGGCGTGGAGGGCAGGTACTATACGTGGGCCAAGCGCGAGGTTCTGGAGGTTCTCGGGGCCGGCACGCGCGACGCGGATCTCTTCTGCCTGTATTATGACGTGACGGACGGCGGCAACTGGGAGGGCAGCACCATCCTGTGCAACAACATAGCGCTGTCGACTGCCGCGTTCAAGGTGGGCGTACCCGAGGGTGACGCGCGGGCGTCTCTGGAGAGGTCCGCCGCAGCGCTCTTGGCTGCGCGCCGCGCGGGCCGCGTGCCTCCGGGACTTGACCAGAAGATTCTGGCGTCGTGGAACGCGCTGTTCGTGTCCGCCCTTGCAAAGGGATACCGCGTGTCCGGTGATTCGACATACCTTGACGCGGCAAAGAGGTGCCTGTCCTTTATCCAGTCCGAGATGTTCTGCGACGGCAGGCTGCTGCGCACGTACAAAGACGGCAGGGCCCGGATAGACGGATACCTGGAGGATTACGCGTATCTCGCATGCGCGCTTTTGGACGTCTTTGAGGCCGAACCCGACGCGGAATACCTGGAGTCCGCTGTACGGATGGGCCGCGTGATCCTCTCAGAGTTCTGGGACGAGGAGACGTCGGGCTTTTTCATGACGGGACGCATGCACGAGAGCCTGATAATCAGGCCGCAGAGCAGGTACGACCTCTCCATGCCGTCCGGAAACTCCGTCGCAGTGCACGCCCTGCTGCGGCTGTACCACCTGACTGGGGAGCGCCCGTTCCTTGATGCGTGCAGCGCGTCCGTCCGCTCCCAGGCCCCCGCGTGCGCCGAGAATCCGTTTGCGTTTGGATACATGCTCAACGTAATGTCTGCGATGCTTGCAGGATCACGCGAGATCACGCTGCTGAACACGCCTGCCGACCCCGGCATGTGCAGGATGGTGCTCTCCTCATACCTGCCCAACTCGATTGTGGTCGAGATCAGGAACCGGGAGCAGCTTGACGGCGTCCTGACGTACCCGTTTTTTGCCGGCAAGGCGTTTGACGAAGGACGGGCAAGCGCGTACGTGTGCAAGGACTCTGTATGCTCGCTGCCCATACACGATGCGGACCGGCTCCGAGAGGCCCTCGGACTAGACCCTTCTGAGGTCTAGCTCCATTATGTCGCCGACCCTGGGACGGCCCATCGAGTCGTACCTGGATGTGGGCATGGCAATGGTGATCTGGGTCTGCTGATACGACTTTATCTTTACGGTTGGCTGGGCCTGCAGTATCGCAGTCAACAGCGGCATCACGTGCTCCTTGGTGTCGTCATCCAGGGTCTTTGAGACGTTCTCCATTATCATCTGCTTCTGGGTTATGGGCTCCGTCGAGACGTTCTCGACCAGCGTAAGCTGGATTATCTTGCCGTTGTCCACGATCTGGGTTATCCTGAACGCATTCTCTGCCGTCATGTGCAGCGGCCGGGGCGTTGTGATTTATCTCTAACGCATCAGCGAAAAGTAGAGCGCGATGGCGGCCGTGGCGACCGCCCCTGCCACCCCCATGACGAATATTATTCGGCCGCCCTCCAGTTTCATGTGCAGGCTCGGGGAGGTTTGGAATTAAACTGTTGCCTGAGGGTGGCGGCATCGGTGGCGCGCGCGTCTTTCGTGATGCTGTCCGTGTCCGCGCTGGCAAGCTGCCGGATCCGGTCTGGCGTCCCGCGGTGCCTGGCGGGAGTCACCCCTCCACGTCATGCGCCTTGGGATGCAGCCACGCGGGTTTCGATACGGGCGTTACGGCGTGGGCGGCCTGGTGGCGGAGCCGCCTGCAGCGGGAGGGGATTTGCCGCCGCCTGGCTCCGTCCTGCCTGCCTGCCCCTGCGCGGTACCGCCATCTCTGCCGCCTGCACCTGCAGGACTGCCTGCCGCCTCCGCTGTAGCCGCCGGGTCCACGATCGCCTTTTTGATTGTGGCCGCCCTCCTCTTTAGAATCTGGTTAAACTCAGTCATGTCCTCGAGCCCCGGTTGCACCTGCTGGTTTCTGCACGCCTCCAGAAAGCTTGTGTATATGCAGCCTGCTATGATCCCGAACGCGGCGTCCGGAACCGATTCTATCTCTGGCTTGAACTGCTCTGCAATCTGCCTGTAAGAACCGGCCTCGTTGGTGTAATAGTCCATCAGGCTCTCGATGAACTTTATGTTCTCGCTTGATATCGCCACGCAGTACGGCCTTTGGGATTGATATTTAGCTGTTTGCATGGGGTGCTGCAGCGGTGGCTTTCCGGCGCCGGTTACGCATGCGGCCCGCGCATGGCATGGGCTGGGCGTCATGATTTATTTTGCGCAGCCGCAAGACGCGGCATGTGCCCCTCTCCCTGTCCGGGTCTACGCCGCCGCCTTCTGTCAAATGGAGGCTTGAGCTTGACGAGGACTTTTTTCGTATATACGACTCTAAAAAGATGGTCATGGGATACTTTGACCCCGACTACGGGGAGCCGTACCCCCCCGAAAGACGTGACGAGATAATCGAGTCGATGCTCAAGAATCATGACGTGGTTACAGGCGGCATCGTCATGGTGCCCATGGTAAAGTTCGGACTCTTTGACACGGACCTTGAGGCCCACATAGACGTTGTGCAGCAGAACGTGCTGCGCGTCAACGAGCATATTGGCAAGTGGCGCGACTTTCTTGCAAAAGTGGGCTGCCTTGACAGGCACGCGATACGGATATCGCACACCGACCAGGACATGCTTACCGTCACTTTTCCGATAAGGTTCCACAAGCCGCTGCCGCTTGGGGCGGACTCGCTGGCCGAGGGAATCAGGCCTACCTTGGATTTGCTGATGCAATCAGGCCTGTCATAGGAAGGCGCGACGATGCAAGCCTCGTGGCGGCCACGTACGCCGAGAACGTGCCTGCCAGCAGCAAGACAGTCCCTATCGGAAACTCCGGCACCGCCGCATACTCCTCGGACTCTGCTACCAGGTGGTACCTCGCCGCATCCGCCGTGTGCTCCTTGTCCGGCACTGACACCACAAAGAACGCGCTCTCGCCGGCCCTCAGATAGTCCGGCTCCGTGTGCACCCTTGTGACGGCCGCGACGCTGCCGGCGTCGTCGTATATGGTGGCCACGATGGATATCATGTTTGCAGTGATCTCCCCCCCGTTTGCAACGGTTCCCGTTATGATCAAATTTTTATGCCTGTCTCTTGTAATCTCGGATCCTGTCACGTCTATGACCTGCCTCTTTGGGTCTGCAAAGTCATAGTCGAGCTTGAGCGTATACGGGAGGTGGGATGCGCCGTCGCCCCGTCCGGCCACCATCTCCCTTGGAATCTGGCCGCCGTTTTCCAGCATTATGTCAAACGGACCCCTCATGCCGGGCATTATGATATTTACAAGCGAGTCCGCGTCGCTTGTCAGCACGACGTTGCCGTCCCCGTCGTATATGGTGGCCTGCACGCTTGCGCCGCGCAGGGGCACCTCCAAGTCGTTTACAATCTCGCCCACAATGTGCAGCGAGCCGTCATCCCCCGTGTAGTGGCGGTCGTTCTCGATGGTCTGGGCAAACGCGGCGTACTGCAAAAGATTTGGTTGCGGATCGTCGGAGGCGGCCATAGTTACGTCCCCTACGCCGCCTGCGAGCGCTATTGTAATGACTGCCATGGAGACGGCTGCCGCGGCCCTGACGTTTGTGGCACCTGCCTGAATGATGTTGCTGTCCGTTGCGACCCTCCTCCTCCTCTCTCGTTTTTGATCTGCCTGGCTTGTACATTAAGTCACTGGTCTGCCGCTCGTATTCGGGATGCCGCGCCCCGCAGAGGGCTCGGATTACGGCATGTGCGACTGGCGCCACTCTTCTGCCTCTGACACGCAGGCGATCCACTCGGGGCCGGCCGCCTTGGACGCGGTAGTGGCGTTCGGGTCCCCGTCCTGCACAGCGGTAGCGCCACCGCCGGCCCCGAACTTTTCATCGCACTCGGCTATCATGTGCTCTGCAACGCTGTCCACCTTTTGGATCACGTCGTGGCGGGGCTCCTGGAACTTTTCCCCCGTGTCGTCGCGGGTTATGGTGCCCGTCTTTGCCGAGTAAAACTCTACCAATCCCAGCAGCTCGTACTCTAGCGCGTCCTGCAAGAGCGCGTCGGACCTGGCCCTTGCAGAGTCGTCCCCGTCACTTATCCACCGGACGTACTCCGAGTCGCTCTCAAGCTGGGACTGCGACGAAAGCTTTAGCAGTCTTACCGATCCCTCAAAGATCTCAGGCGGTTCCAGCTCGTCGTACCTGAGTATGGTATCCTCAAACCTCTCTATGTGGCCGCCGTAAAACTCCAGCAGTCCCTCGCGGTCCAGGTCGCCCTCCTCCCACTTTGTCTTCTCCGAGTAGAACTCTGTCTGTATCTCCCTTACGTCATCCTGTATGCCCTGTAGTTTTATGCCGAACTCGAGGCCCCTCTGCTTGGTCTGCTCTGCTGAATAGTTGTATGATATGACGGCCCCTACCACGGCGGCCGCGACCAGCGCGATGGCTATGTTGCGTATGGTCCTGCCTCTTCTCTCCCTCCTCTCCCTCCTCTCCCTCTTCTTGTCTGCCTTGGATCTCATAGGTAATCAACATAGTTTCCATTCTCGTCCAGCTTGAGCTCGATCGTGCGCTCGGTACCGCTGATAAAAGACTCGTTGCGGGTGCTCCTCACCCTGCTTACCACGAGCTCGTAGGGCCAGATGTCCACCACAATCGAGCCGATCTTCGCGGTCGGGTTCTCTGTAATCTCCATGTCCTCCCTTCTGACGCCGTGCCTCTCGAGCATGTGTACGGCATGGTCAAGCAGGGGCTTTGGGTTGTTGTAGTCGAGTATCCAGACGGGAGGCTCGTACTTTATGGCATCCAACTGACGTCTACTGCCTGCCTGCCATGCTATATTTGGTTCTGTCAAGTTAACGAGTCCTCACGAAACACACAAATATGTACACTGATCAGATACCAGTCATTGAATGCATACAAGTCGGTCACGCAGCAAACCGCGCCAAACTCCGACCTGAGGAAGATGATGCGCGTGTTTACAAAAATGGTAAACCGGTGCATCTGGATAGTCGATATGTCCAAGTCGGGTGAAACGAGGACTCGTTAGCTTGACAGAACCCTATATTTGGTACGTACGTATGGACTGCAATGGCGCCGCGCCTTGCAGCCTGGCGCCTCTCGTCAACTCATGACGTTGAGCGTCATAGTACTGACCACGTTTGAGAGCGACCTGATTTTTGCCACAACTGACTCAAATGACTCCCGTTCGGGGGCGCGGACCTCTACTATCAGGTCGTACGCCCCGAACGTAAGGTGGGCGCTCGTAATGTCGTCCATCTGCTGCAGCTCTTTTAGTACGTGTTCTTCTGCACCCAGATCGCAGTTTAACAAGACAAACCCCTTGTGCATAATGTGACATACATTGCACTGGCGCTGTCCAATTCAACATGATTTCGCCCAAATAATGTGAACACTATGAGCGC
>JAPPIP010000122.1 GCA_028820595.1 Nitrososphaerota archaeon
GAGAGGGATACGCATGCAAAAGTCTAGGCGGAACTATTTACTGGATACCACAACCAAAATCCAACCGCTAAACCCTTAAATAGAAATCTGAAACCACGTGAGTCAATTACTGATGAGGGGCATGCTTGGAATATCCTTGGTACTGATAGCAGTAGCGGCGGCAGTGGCGATCATACCGGCCGCCGGCGTCGCGCTTGCGGCCGGCGACGAGCCCGGCGAGTACATAGACCGCCGCGTGCTCATCTGGAACCTGTTCTTTAGGATGATGACAGTCGCGTTTACGGTCGGGGCGGTCGTATCCGGCACCATAATCTGGCAGGTGTGGCGCTTCCGTGAGTCGCACCCCAAGGCAAAGCCTACTCCGTACGAGGGGACTGACTGGTAGATGGCCGGACATCACTCAAACTGGCCCGAGTGGATATACATCGGGATCGTGGTGGCGCTCATGACGTGGGTCGGGGCCGAGGCCTGGGAGGTCGAGCGCCTCATCGAGCACGTCCCGGCCGACGCGGAGATCATAAAGGTGACGGGGCAGCAGTGGTTCTGGACCTTTGAGCACGAGGACGGCACAAAGGAGATAGGCGAGCTGCACCTGGAGGCGGGCAAGGCCTACAAGTTCGAGGTGGTGGCCACTGACGTCATACACTCGTTTAACATACACGACTACGTGGTTCTGATAGACGCGGTCCCGGGCAGGGTGAACACGGTATGGTTTGCGCCAGACGAGCCGGGCGTGCACGACATACAGTGCCGCGAGTACTGCGGGCTGATACACTACAACATGCGCGGCACGCTGTACGTGGAGGAGCCGTCGTCCTGACGCGGAGAGGATGTGGGATGGAGGCGAGCATTGACATGATGATCAACATACCGGCCGGGCGTCCGGCCGATGCCACCGATTATAATGTGGCGGGAGGTGCACACGCATCATGGTTCTAGAGCTGCAAAAGCCGCGCCCCATATGGCAGATAATGTTCTCGACCCACCACACTGACGTGGGGCTCCTGTACCTCATAACGTCCCTGGCGTTCCTGTTCCTAGGCGGGGCGCTGGCGCTCGCAATCAGGGCGGAGCTGTTCCTGCCGGGTGCCCAGATCATAGGCGACGCGATGACGTTCAACCGCATATTCACGGTCCACGGCACCACGCTGATCTTCCTGTTCATCATACCCTTCGCGTCTGCAGTCGGCAACTACTTTGTCCCGATAATGGTCAGATACAAGGACATGGCGTATCCAAAGCTCAACGCGATCGCGTTCTGGATGATACCCCCCTCCGGCGCCCTGATATGGCTCGGCTTTGCAGACTTTACGTGGTACGCGACGCCCCCCTACTCGATAATCAGCGCCCCGGGGCCGGCGGCCGACATGTGGATATTCGGCCTCAAGATCCTGGGCGTCTCCTCCGTGCTGGGCGCGATAAACTTCGTCGTCACCATACTAAAGTGCAAGCACCCGGACATGTCCATAGGGCAGGTCCCGCTGCTGGCGTGGTCCTTCCTCTCCTCGTCTCTCATCATACTGGTCG
The DNA here is from genome assembly GCA_028820595.1 of Nitrososphaerota archaeon. GTDB lineage: Archaea > Thermoproteota > Nitrososphaeria > Nitrososphaerales > Nitrosopumilaceae > Nitrosopumilus. The sequence goes on from JAPPIP010000122.1 coordinate 1,528, forward strand.
CAATCCCGACCTTTGCGGCCGCACTGCTGATGCTGCTCACCGACCGCCTCGGCGTGAGCGGTTTCTTCAACCCCGCGCTCGGCGGCGACCCGATAGCGTACGCGCACCTGTTCTGGTTCACGTTCCACCCCGAGGTGTACGTGCTGGTGATTCCTGCGATCGGGATGATGTACGAGATAATACCGAGGTTCTCCAGGAGGCCGATCTACAGCTACGGCTCCGGGGTGTTCGCGTTCGTCCTGCTGTCGATAGTAGGGTTCTCCTCGTGGGCCCACCACATGTACGCGACGGGCATGTCGTTTACTGAAAAGACCGTGTTCATGGTCGGCACGCTGGCGGCGGTTCCCGCGTCTGCCATGCACGTGTTCAACTTTATCGCCACGATGTGGAACGGCCGCATCAGGTTCTCCACCCCCATGATGTGGGCAGTCGGCGGAATCGCGCTCTTCTTCTCCGCGGGTGCCGGCGGCGTCGTCAACAGCGCAATGCCGCTGGACTTTACCACGCACGACACCTACTGGGTGGTTGGGCACTTCCACCTCTTTGTCATGGGTACGATAGCGTTCGGGTCCATCGGGTACCTCTACTACATGTTCCCGTACGTGACCGGAAGGATGTACAACGAGACGATGGGCAAGATACACTTTGTAATGTCGTTCATCGGCACCGTTTTGGTGTTCTTTACGCAGCACGTGCTCGGGCTGTACGGGATGCCGCGCCGCATATTTGACTACCCGCCCATACCCGAGTGGATCGCGATGAACCAGATCGCGTCGATAGGGGCGATGATAATCGGGGTCAGCATGGTGGTGTTCCTGGTAAACATGATACACAGCTCCGCAAAGGGCGAGCCGGCAAACACGGACGACCCGTTCGGCGTGGGCGGCAGGTACTATTACCCGTTTGAGGCAAAGAACCCCTCGCATTGATGATGATGATAATGGTAGTGTGGTAAGAGATGGCAGACGGCAGAAGCAGTGGGACGCAGCAGCAGGTGTACATGACCACGCCGGCTAGGACCGGCAAGATGATGGCCATAATGCTGGGCATATGCATAGTGGGAGGCGCCATCTTCTTCTCGATGTGGGACTATTGGATATCCGAGCCGGCCCCGATCGTGGCAATAATGGCGGCCTCCACCGCGGCACCCGTCGCGGAGCAGGCGGAGCAGACGGGCCAGACCATAACCTCGGATTTGGTCTTCATCGAGAGCGACGACTTTATCACGATGGCCTTCAACGCGCTGCCCGGCGAGGAGGGCAACAACCCGACCATAAACATGAACGTGGGCGACAAGGTCGTGTTCAACGTGGTAAGCGACGGCATCTCGGTGCACGCGTTTGGCGTCACGCAGGAGGAGGAGGGCACCGCGGGCATCATACCCGGCACCGAGATCGGCAGCCCCAACAGCCCGATGATAAAGGGGGACAGCGGCACCTCTGAATTCGTGGCCGGCGAGGAGGGCACCTACTATTACATATGCACGGTCCCCGGGCACAGGGTCCAGGGCATGGAGGGCACCATTATAGTGGGCCCCGCGCCCGAGTCCGGAGACGGGACGGGCAGTGGCAGCGGAGAGGCGGCCCCCCCGACCGGCGTATCGCACGAGTTTGACTTTGACTTTGTAGAGTCCGACGACTTTAGGACGTTCGGGTTCAACGGGCTTGAGGGCGAGGAGGGGGCAAACCCCGAGATTATAGTCAACTCCGGCGACGAGATCACGGTCACCACGGTCAACGTGGGCGTCTCGTTCCACTCGTTCGGGGTGGTGTCAGACCCCGCTGACTTTGCAAACGTGCTGTGGGGCTCTGAGATAGGGTCCATGACAAGCCCGCTGAAGAACGGCGAGAGCGGCTCCGTCACGTTCACGGCCGGGGCGCCGGGCAAGTACTATTACATCTGTACCGTTCCAGGCCACGCCCTGCAGGGAATGCAGGGAGTCCTGACTGTCGAGTAGCCTTGGCCGCCATAAAGTACCTTGCACTATCTAGCATGATCGTGCTGTACTCGCTCATGTTCCTTGGCGGGTACATATCGGCCGCGGGCCTGGGGCTCACGTGCCCCGAGTGGCCGCTGTGCCCGGACGGCATAATGCCCTCAGAGGAGTACCTGATAGAATGGATACACAGGCTGGCTGCTGCCACCACGGGCGCGCTCGTGGTCGCCACCATGATCGCGGGCTTCCTGCACAAGGGGGCCGATGCCAAGATCAGGGTCACGAGCTCGCTTGCGACCGTCTTTGTCATAGTCCAGATCACGCTCGGGGCGCTCGTCATCGACCTAAAGCTGCACGCCGTCCTGGTCGCGATACACCTGGGGATAGGGATACTGCTGTTTGCAATGGTGCTGCTGACGACGCTGTTTGCGTTCCGCTTACAGTCACCCGCAAAGGCCGTTGCGCATGGCCGCAGCGGCGGCGGCGGCGGCGGCGGCGACTATGGTACTGGTGGCAGTGGAGACAGCAGCAGCGGCGTCAGCAGGAACGGCCGCGGACGTCGCCGGAACTCCGGCAGCGGCGGCGCCAAGATGATGCAGGATGCCGCAACGGCGGACGTCGCGCACTGACCAGGTACCGGAGGAATGGCGGCGGCAGCCGCCGCCGGCCCCGCACGCGCACCACGTACAGATTACCGGCCAAAAGGCGGATGCCTGCCGCCGGCCCCGCCGTCTCCTCCCCCCTCCCGCCGCCGTCGCCGCTGCATCTTCGGAAGGTAGATGTACGCCATCACGCCTGCAAAGCAGAACGCCCCGACGGTAATGGATATGATAAAGATGTATCCAAACGGGCTCTGCGTGCCCATGTTGAACGTATACGTGGTTACCCCGGGCTTGTCCACCATGTCATAGAGGTCCACCTTTACGATGTGGTTTCCCTGATACCGCCACGTGTGCCCAAAGTCCCAGTGCCCCCCCTCTATGGCCGTGGGCGGGACCGCGTCCACCTGCTGCCCGTTGTAAAAGAACCTGACCCCCATCGTGAACCTGTCGACCTCCTCAAAGTCCGTGTCGGTCACCCTGACCAGAAACATCGACGGCTCGTCGATCTGGGGAAACTCGGGGGCCGTCGCAACCTGCACCCTGTACCCCGCCATAAACTCCTCGGCCGAGTTGAACATGGAGTGCCCCGATGCCTCCTGCGCGCCCGGCATCAGGGCGCACGCCGCGCACAGCACCGCGATCACGGCCGCGCCCCGGACGAGGGCGGACTCCGGGGCCTTCTTCCGCCGCCCTCCCGCCAGTTTTGTCATCATACTCTGGGATCGTCTTCAAAAGCTTTAAATCCTTATTGGCAAGAGCCGGATCGTTGACACTTGTCACGAAATCCACCGAGATAAAGGTGCCAGTCGATAGCGTCTTTACCTATTTTGCGCGGCCCGAACACGTCTCGGATCAAATGAAGAGCGAGACTGTGGGCATGACCGTGATCCCGATGGACATCAAGGAGGGGATGGGGGTCGGAACCACGTTTCGCGTGATAGGCGACTTTGGAGGCAAGCGGCTGGAATGGGACTGCGAGACCACCGAGTTTGTGCGCAACAAGCGCATATCCGCAGAGCAGACGGAGGGCCCGTTCAAGAAATGGGCCATCACAAACGAGTTTGAGGAGCTCGGGGCCAACCTGACCAGGGTTACCATGTCAGTGGACTATGAGATGCCCTTTGGCCCGCTGGGCGCCATCCTGAACAAGGCAAAGTTTGCAAAGTCCGCCGAGAGGGGCATGGAGACGGCCCTGTACAGCGTCCGCGGACTCTTGGAGGGCAACGGCTCGATTCCCGTATACATCACGCTTGACGCGTACCAAAAGCTGCTCGAGGAGAAGAAAAAGATGAACGACGTGCCGGTCTCCACCGCGCTGACGGCCATCATACAAAAGTACAACCAGATAGAGCAGAAAGAGCTTGCCGTCACAGGATAGGCAGCGCCGCGCGCTTCTGACGTTTTCAAACCGCGGGCACCCAGCCCGTTCGTAACGTCCGTGTCCCGTCTCCGGCGGCCCGCGGCGCGGCGGATCTGAAGATTATAATAGTAATTTTGCGCCGTCTGTAACGGTGGGTCTATGGCGCAGCCAGGTAGCGCTCAGGACTCTTAATCCTGCTGTCGTGGGTTCGAATCCCTCTAGACCCGCTACTATACCGGTACTCTTTTGGGTTCCGGTAAGTGGAAAGAATGATCACAAGTAAGAAGGAAAGTCCAAAAAGGCGAAAACCGGGGGAGGGGCGTCACGGCGGCGCACATGGGCGCAGGACTCGCCCCTCCACAGGTGCTTTTATGGGATCGGGGGTATGCGTCCGGACATGATTAAGATTACAAGAGAGGAGTTGAGGGACGGGGGGTCTGCCGCATCGCGTACGGGGCCCCTCGACCTGTTCTGGCAGGGCATCAGGGCCGAGGAGACCCGCAAGACGTACACGCGCACGCTCAGGCGCCTGCTGTGCGGCGCGCTGGAGGAGGTGCTGGAAGGCACGTTTGAGGAGCGCGCGGCGCAGCTCGTGCGGCTGGGCAAGGATGATCCGGACCGCACGCTGGACCTCGTGCTGCGCATATCAGGAAAGATCCGGGCGAGGAGCTCGCTGCCGCACGACCACCCGGACTACTTCAACCCGTCCGGCGTCCCCAACTACTTCAAGCCACTCAAAAAGCTGTTCGACATGAACGGCGTCACCATGCCTTGGAAGCGCATATACTCGACGTTCCCCGAGTCCGACAACGTTACAGAATCGCGGGGATGGACCCGGGGGGAGATACAGTCCATGCTCCGGTTTGCCAAGGGGTCGGCCGACAGGGCCGTCATACTGGTCGCCGCCAGTTCAGGCATAAGGGCCGGGGGGTTTGAGCTGCTGCGGTGGTCGGACCTCAGGCCGATATACCGCGTCGCTGCCGGCGAGGGCGGCAGCGGCGAGGGCGACGGCAGCAGCAGCAGCGACGTCCTCAGCTTTGAGCATGGCGGCGACGGCACTACGGCGGAACCGGTCTGCGCCATGCTTACCGTATACGCCCGCACAAACGCAAGCTACCCGGCGTTCGTCACGCCGGAGGCGTACGCGGCGGTAATGGACTACCGGAACGTGTGGGCCGCGGAGGTCGGCAGGTCCCCGGAGCCCGGCGATCCCATCTTCAAGAGGGTCGGAAGCCTGCCCGCAAAGGCCACCACCCCGCTGATAAAGAGGAGGATCGAGAAGGTGGCCGACGCAGCAGGCTTGCGCGCCTCCGGCAGAAAGTCCCGCAACCTGTTTGACGTGCCCATAATGAACGGCTTCCGCCGGTTCTGGAACAAGGCGTGCAAGGAGTCCTCCTCTAGGGAGTCGCCCCTGTCGTCTTTGATAAGAAAGGAGTACATGATGGGGCACGTCGGCCTGGTGAGTCTGGACCGCAACTACTTCAAGACGCACGTGATGGAGCTTGCAGAAGAGTACCTGCAGTCGGTGCCGCACCTGACCATAGACGACGCGGCCAGGCTGCGGCTGGCAAACGCGAGGCAGTCGGAGAGGATAGGGCTGCTGGAGGATGAAAAGGATCGGGAGATTGCAAAGCTGCGCCTCATGGTCGAGCAGCTTGCGGGCAGGATCGAGTCCTACTCCTCCCGGGGGATCTGAGGCTTTTATGCGCCCCACGGGACTGGCCGCATGGACAGGAAGACGTGCCCCGTATGTCTGGGCGCCCTAGACCTGCACTCTGACGCGGAGGTCATCATCTGCGCACGCGCCTTGGCATCCAGTACGCGCACGGGAAAGCCGCGCCAAGCCGCGCAGGAATTCACGCACTGATCGGCGTAGGCGCCAAGTCCCGCCGCGCTCTTTATAAAGTTCCAACATAGTTACCCGCAAACTTTCATAGAACTCTATGAAAGTTTGCGGGTAACCTCCGCGGCCCGCGGCATCACACACATGGGCAGGAAGTCAGGCAGCGGGTGCCTAGGTGCCTCCAGCCCTAGCTGGCGCACGGACGGCGGGCCTGCCGCATGCCCACGGGAGGCAGGACGAGTCGGTGGGATTGGGGGCGCAGCGCGTGCCAAGAGGGCGGCGGCTGCCGCCGACGATGATCAAGCAAGAAACGGGCGTTGCAATGCAGGTACGCGCCGCCGCCGCCGCCGCCGTCATACCCGCAAACAATCATAGAGCTCTATGATAGTTTGCGGGTATCTGCCGTATGCCCGCGGGCGCCTGTGCAGGCCGCCGCGGGTGCGGAACAGGCATCTCCCGTGACGGGCGTATCTGCTAGAAGGTGACAAAGAAATCTGACATTCTGCACGTTTACCACCGTCCGCCCCGGCCTGCCCGCAACCTGCCCCGTATGCCTGCGGCATCAGATGCTAGGTCCGCTGTGACACACTTTAACAGCGGGAGGCAGGGCGAACCAGCGGGATTGGGGGCGCAGCGCGTGCCAGGAGGCGGCTGCTACTGCTGGCAATGCTCAAGTCGGAAACGGTGTTCCGATGCAGGTACGCTCCTCCCTCCCTCCCTCCCTCTCCCCCCCCCCCGCCGACACAGTTACCCGCAAACTGTCATAGAGTTCTATGACACTTTGCGGGTAACTGCCGAATGCCCGTAGCACCGTACGCACACGGGCAGGAAGTCAGGCAGCGGGAGCCAGATGCCTCCGGCCCTGGCCGGCGCACGGACGGCGGGCCTGCCGCATGTCAGCGGGCGCCTGTGCAGGCCGCCGCGGGTGCGGAACTGGCCTCCCCCGGGACGGGCGTATCTGCTAGAAGGTGACAAAGAAATCTGACATTCTGCACGTTTGCCACCGTCCGCCCCGGCCTGCCCGCACTCCCGCCGCCGGGGCTCCCATGCGGCAACCGGAAGGCGAAGCCCCCACCCCTCCCACGCCAGGGCAGTGTCACATGCGGCTCTCGGGCTCAAGGATGCAACAGATCTACGACCGGCTTTCAGGCGAGGAAAAGCGCTGGATCCAGCTCACCGGGTTGCGGTCATTTGAGCCGGAGGCGCTCCAGCTTGCTCTTACCGGCAGCCGTACCCCGGCCGCCGGGCTTTTCGGACCTGCCCTTGGCCATCATCTCCGCTACGGCCCTCGCGTACTTGTCGGAGTCTGCAGAGCCGGGCGTACTGTCACCCAAGACGCTCAGGGGGCTTATCACAATCTCCCCGTCCCTGACCCGGAACCTGACGCTCTGTCCTTTGTGGATCCCTGCCATTTCTGCTATGGTCCGTGGTATTGTCAGGATGAATGATCCCCGGTTTAGCTGCATTCTGCGCTCGATTATCTTCTCTTCCATGACCATTGATGCGCCATATCTACTTAAGGGACAAAAACCGGTAAAGCATGGAAAGCATGGAAAGCGCGCGTCGGGCCCACCGGTAAAGCATGGAAAGCATGGAAAGCGCGCGTCGGGCCCACCGGTAAAGCATGGAAAGCGCGCGTCGGGCCCACCGGTAAAGCATGGAAAGCGCGCGTATGATTGAGTGACACGCATGGAATGCCCCTCTTGCATATTGGCACTACACCTCAACGACAACCTGCGCTCCCCCACACATGTCACACCCGAAGGGTGTCAAGCCGGCTCCCCTCCCCGCTGAGGTTGGAGTCTCACCAAACAAGCGCGCGTCTCTGCCCCCACTGGCGTCTCCAGACACCAAATCCATTGGGCGCGCGGTCTCTTACCAGCTCAATTGGCGCGATGGCTCCCTTCCGACTGTCGGCTCCTGAACGTCTCGGTGTCCGCCACGCTCTATGATGGCGGGGGTGTTCATTCCCTGTTTGACATGAGAGAACCGTCTTGGAGCGCTGCGCGTTCGCGTTCCCGCCCGGCATTCGTCACGGGCGTGCTGGTGTAACGTCGCCCGCGCTGTCATGTGTATACATCATCGCCCTCGTCGGCTCCCTCCGAGGGCGGTCAATCGCCCACTCTCCAACTAACAGGCGTCAAGCTCAATCGCCAATTCCGCAGGCAACTCACAACCCTCAATATTTCCTGAGACGTATAGTTGCCGTTCAGCGCCTCGCGCACCAACCACCTGTGTCACTATCAACGTATTCCCCACTGGGAACTCGCACCCCATTCCTAGCGCAGGTCTCCCAAGGCATCCGCGGTCCTACCGCCGTCAGCCGAACCAGAACACGAGGTGTTTCTGGCATGTCCGGAGGCCTGCCCCGGGCTCCGCCCCGAACCCGGCACCTGCCCATCCTGTCTACTCAGTCGGCTCCGCCGACCCTAGGGGGGCTCCGAGTACGGGCGTCGTCAATGTCTTCGACTTTGTAGACTTTAGACTTTGGAGCCGTCAGGCATGGGTGTCGTCAATGTTGTCGACTTTGTAGACTTTGGAGACTTTGGAGCCGTCAGGCACGGGCTCAGTCGACTTTGGAGGCTCCAGACACGATTGCAGATACGAATCCATACAAAGACAGTTTTTCTACGACGGAGTATCATTCTGACTACATCAGTAGTTCGGATTATTGAATATTTTTCTAACCATATATTAAACGATGAAATTA
>JAPPIP010000009.1 GCA_028820595.1 Nitrososphaerota archaeon
ATACATCAACAGGAAGACGTCAGAATACGCATGAACTTTGGATCGCAGCTATACCTGGCTCTGCGAGTCCCTGCGGCCGTTCCAGTCTAAAGCTACCTCGCCGGCATCGAGGAGCGTACCCTCTCCGCACTTGGGGCATATGTCTCCCTTCTTGTAAGCCATGCGATTCCTGAATCCTGTATCTATATTAATCGGATCCCGCCTGCCCCGCCCGCGTCGCGTACGCTCCCCCGGATTTGCAGGCTTAAATTCATGGTGCAGCATGCCGTGCATGGACAATACGGACGACCACGGAGGGACCCGCAGCGGCAGTGTCGACACGCCCTCCCCCGCCGGTTCCCCCTCGCGTCTGCCCCCGGCCACACCGGCCACGTCGCCTCCGCCTCCCCCCGCCCCAGAACAGGCGCCGGCGCTGATCCCTACTCCCGGCCATGCGCGCGTCCGCCGCAGCCGCTGGTGGTACCTGTTGCCCATATTCCTCGACATCGTGGGCGGCGTGATCGCCTACTTTGTCCTGCGCCACGACGACCCCCGCAAGGCTAAAAACTGCCTCCTGCTGGGAGCCGCACTGTTTGCGATCTCCCTCTGCGTGTTCCTCGTGTGGCCGTGGTTCTGACGCCTGATTCTTTTAATATTATAGTAAATTTTATAACCAAATTTCATGTAATATTAATGGAAAATTATATATCTTAATTCATGCAATATTACACTATGACGAAGAAGGGGAAGAAGCGCAACTGGGTTCCTGTCTCCGTTCGCAAGCCGCTATACCATGTGGCGGAGGAGTTTGTAAATAACGGGGGCAACCCGACCATAACCAATCTCTCCCAGTTCGTCGACCTGGCCATACGCGAAAAGCTGGAGCGTGAGGGGGTGGCGGCCAGTTGCTGATGATGGGAGAAGTGGTGGTGCGGCGTGGTACAATGTTCTGCAAGGGACCACTACAAGCTGCGGGGGGACGTGTGCCCCAGGTGCGGCGTGCCGGTGCGTCCGGACCCTGCGGAGTCGTTGGACAATTTTGCTTGTATCAAACAAGAGGAGGTGAATGGAAATATGCTACTTGATGAGGCTGAAGGAGATTACCTGAATGCATCGTTCGTGCAAAGGCGCAAGCTGACAACCGTAAGGATAGTCGATGAAGGCGAGATAAAGCAGATCGAAGACAAGAAGAACAAGGGTAAGATAATCGAGAAGCCGTGTTTTGGCATAACATATGTGGGCCAGGGCAATAACGACCCGTTCAAGTGGACCCTGAACAACAAGACGCGCAACGCACTGATCGATCTGTTCGGACACGACACCAGTCAGTGGATCAACCAGAACGTGGAGATCACTCTGGCTGGTGACGGTGAATACCGGCACGCCACTGTCGATATGGTGAGGACGAGGTTCGTACCGGGCGGAGCGCCTCCACTTGCACCGGCTCCGGCCGTCGCAGCTCAGGCCCCACCGGCCCAGGCTCCAGCTGCCACTGCTCCGGCCACCGCGCCGGCTTAGACGAGGAGATTGTGATGTTCGTCGCTTTTTTTCCCTTGAGGACGACCGGGTATCCTACCCTTCTTATTTTTCTCATTCATTGTTGTTTTCTCATGCTCGTGGCGGCTGCGTGCGCCGCGCGTGGGAGGCTGGGGCGGCTCCGCAACGCCGAAGCAACGTACAGATCCAGGTACTGCGCGCAGTACCCGCACTGCGTCCACAAGCATCGAGGCGGCGGCGGCAGAACTGGGGAGAGAACAGGCGGCCAGGCCAAAAGGAGGAAGGCCGCAAGGGGGAGGAGGGCGTGAGGGCGTCCCACCGGAAAGACTGCGCGCGCCACAGCGCAACGCGTCTATTTGGCTGGCCGTTGCCCGCGCCGCAGGCGGCCGGGGGGGGTGCGGCGGTAATGGGGTGCCGCGGCATATGCACCAGGCTCCGCATGCGCAGGCCCGCCTCCGGCTCCGTGTACGGGGAGAGGTGCAGGTGCAACGCGTGCGGCGTCTGGATGCCTGCCTCCGTCTCGTATACCGAGGGGCCGGCTGCCAGAAGGTGCCCCTGCTGCCGGCAACGGCTGAGGTTTGCCCGCCGCGGCGCAAGCGGCTCAAGGCGCGGGCTGCCGGCAACTAACGCGGGCCCGGAGCCGGCGGGGGTGCCGGCGCCGGAGCCCATGCCGAAAATTCCGATACGGCCCTTTTATGCCGAGCGCCGTTGTAACCCGCCGGACATGGCGGGCGGGCGCACTAATGATGAACGGATTGAGAATGTTGGCGGGGGAGCCGTGGAACCAGACAGGGCGGGCGGGCTCGTACTGGCCGGATCCTGACGGGGTGTGCGGCATGTTGGCGGGGGCGGCAGGCATAGTGGTTGATGCGGCGTCCACCGCCGTACGCGCGACGCGCAGGGGGGACGCCCGGCCATGACGGAAGAGCACGGTGGCAACGGCGGGACGGCCGCCCCCGCCACCCACCCGACGCCCCGCACCGCGCCGTCCGAGGCCGCCCGCCTGCGCGCCCTGGGCTTTAACATCATACCCATACGGCCCGGCGAGAAGATACCGCGTGCCGGCGAGGGCGACATAGTGAGGTGGCGCGATGGCGGGTGCGACGTCGAGATACAAGAGTCAGACAACATAGCCATGCTGCACGGCGGTGTCGGGGGCACGTGGGCCATGGACTGCGACGACCGGAGCATACTGGCGGACCTGCTTGACGATTACGAGCAGACCGCGCCAAAACTGTGCGTCGTGCGGACCCCCAAGCAGGGCCACCACCTCATATTCAAGCGTGACCCGTCTGACACGCCACCGGGCGACCCAAAGTACGAGGACAAGCGCGGGCGGCACATCGACATAAAGTCCATCGGCTATACGCTGCTGCCGCCGTCCGTGCACCCGGAGCGGCACCTTGGGCAGTACGCGTACCAGTTCGACGTGGACGCGCCGAACGTGGGGCTGAGGTGGTCAGACGCCGTGCGGGTTCTGCGCGGGCGCGGCTTCTTCTCGCCGCAGGACCGCGAGGAAACCATGAAGGACGTCATGGGGAGCGGGTTCGGTACGAGCGGCGCGGCGGACGGCGTGCGCCCCGGTCCAGGTCACGGTGGCGTGTCCAAGTACGACTACAACGAACTGCTGCGTGGTGGCTTCGGCGTGGGCGAGCGCAGGCGCAAGCAGAACAGCCTGTACATCAAGAAGCGCATAATGGGCAGCACGGCGGAGGACGCGGAGCGCGAGGTGCGGCGCATCAACGGCACGTGCAATCCTCCGCTGCAGGAGCGCGAGATCAGGGACAACGTGCGGGCGTCGGAGCACTTTTACCAGATGCATAAGAATGACTTTGACCTGCAGTGGCAGGAGAGCGCGCAACAGAGACACGCAGGGACGGGCGGCGCCCCGTTTGGCGGGGGCGGCGGTACTGCGGCCGCTGCCGCTGCCGCGGGTGGCGGCCGCGGAAGAAGGCGCAACGCCCTGGACATGCACATGTGCGCCGACACGATCATGCATGAAACCAGGTACCGGGGCCACCCGTCGGGCGCCCTCTACTACTATGCAGGGGGCATATGGATACAGGGCGGCGAGCACAAGCTGCGCAAGTCCTGCGAACTGAGGTGGCGCGAGTATGGCATAACGCACTCGCAGATACGCGAGATAGAGGAGCTCGTGAAGATCCGCACGGCCATCGTGCCGGACGGCACCGGGGAGGACGCGTTCGACCGGGACGCCACCAAGATCGTGCTGCAGAACGGCACGTACGACCTGGAGCGCGGCGAGCTCGTAGAGCACTCGCCGGAGCACAAGGCCACCATCAGGCATCCCATTGCATATGATGTGACTGCCGGGTGCCCCGTATTTGACCGCGCGATGGACGGGTGGTTCGGCGAGGAGGACGTGGAGTACAAGACCATCATACTGGAGATGTTCGCACTGTCGGTGCTGCGCAAGAACATAATACAGAAGGGGTACGTGCACTACGGCAAGGGGAGCAACGGCAAGTCGACCTGCCTCGCCGTACTGAGGCAGATGCTGGGCCCGCAGAACACCGCGAGCATCGAGATGCAGGCCTTCGAGGACAGCCGGTTCATCGGGGACGAATTGTATGGCAAGTCGGCCAACATATCCAGCGACGGCGGCACGCAGCCGCTGGTGAAGACCGGGCTGATCAAGGCGGTGCTGGGCGGGGACTCCATTACGTGCGAGCCAAAGTACAAGCGGGCGTTCGTGTTCCAGCCGTTTTGCACCATGATTTTCACGTTCAATGAACTGCCGCCGGTGCTTGACTCAAGCGACGGCTTTGCCCGCAAGATCCAGCTGGTGCCCTGGCAGAACAAGTTCGACCGGGGCGACCCGGAGATTGCGGGGCTGCCCGGCAACGAGTCGGAACGCGCGGGGCTGTTCAACAAGCTGGTCCCGATCATGCGCAGGTTCCTGCTTGACGGCGGCCGGCCGGAATACGAGGACAGCATAGAGAAGACGCTGAACCTGTGGATGAAGCGGTCAGACTCGTTCTTCCTGTTCCGCGAGGAGTATCTGGTGCGCAATGAAAAGTACCAGATAGAGGTGAACAAGCTGAACACCGAATACTCGCAGGCCTGCGGCGAGCACGGCATGACGCCGCTTCCGCGCAACGAGTTCTATGCCAGGATGAGCGAGTGGCTGGGCGGCAAGAAGCCCACGGCCACCAAGGTAAACGGCGAGAACGCCAGGGTGTGGAAGGGGGTTACGGTGCGGTCCGAACTGAGGGCCGAGGGGCAGGCGGAACTGGGCGGGGGCGCCTAGCTGCGGGCGGGGGTGCGTCGACTGTCCGGCCTTGGGTATGGAGGCGGCGCAGGCGCCCAGGACGCCCCCGCGCACGACGACAGCCTGTGCACGTGGGTCAAGCCGGACGAGTCCGAGGCGCGGCAGTGGGGCGGGGACGGCGAGGAGTGGTACGTGTATGCAAGGCCGGAGCAGGGGGCGGCCGAGTACGCGGAGGTCGACGTGCTCGCCAAGCGCAGCGGGCGCGTCACGAGGGTGCGGCTTGGCGAGGAGGTCACATACTGCACGTACCGGGTGGACGAGAGGCTGGAGGTCGTGTACGAGGGGCATGGCTCCGATGGCGACGGGGACGGCGGAGAACACGCGCAGGCAGACTTCCGCTGGCACCCTGACGGCGGCGACGGCGCCGGGGGCGCGGTCAGCCGGTGGCTCGTCCGCGGGGAATCGGGCAGGGTGGGCGGCGCCGTAATCGTGGTGAGCGGCCGCACGAACAGGCGGACCGCCGTATTTTTGACGAGGGAGATCGGGTCGGTGGGCGGCTCCGGCAACATGAGCCTGTACGAGTTCGTGCGGTGCTAAATCCAGTACGCGCAAGCTCGCAGGTCCTTGCATGATGACTAGTACAGATGCCAAAGCTGCGGGTTGGCACCCAGTCAGAAAAAATCTCGTAAAAAATATCCCTTTTATTCATATGGTGTGGATGCTGGCAATGACATGTAATGTAAAGCAGCGGCTCGCCTCCATTATGGCGGCGGCCGCAGGCAGCAAGAAGCAAGAGAGGAGGCAGGCCATCTCCGGCATGATCGTTACCATCATACTCATCGGTATCGTGGTCTCGATAGGCGGCATACTGGCCACCACGACGACGGATATAGTGCAGACCGGGCTCGTGCTGGACGCAGTGGAGATCAAGCGGCTGGCAATCCAGAACACCGGCACGCAGTCGTACATCACGGGCATGGTGAAGAACGCCGGCAACACGGATGTGCAGGACGTCACGGTCATAGTGACTGTGGGCGATACTGCGACAGTTGGAGGTAGTTCCAGCCAAGCCGGCTCTGTATTCGTAGCCAAATTCGTGCCAAACGACATAAACTCTGGCGTCTCTGCGACTGTGAATGAACCGATACGGGCCTCGACGGGCGCTGGCACATATGCCTATCCGGGTGGCAGCGGCACCGCGTTCAACTTCGAGAACATCGGCAACGCAAATCACGGCATTACTGGAGCCGTCGGTACTGGCACCGGCAACGCCCGACTCACCATAGGCGAGGAGTACCTCGTGGAGATCAGGGCCAACATCGCCGGCGGCGGAGTCTACTCGCAGACCAAGGTGCTGTCGCCGCAGTAGGACTTCTTCATTTTTATTTTCACTTTTTAACATCTGGCCCCCAAAGTCACATGTGACACAAAAACGGGAGAACGTCCGAACCGGCTTGAGCGGGCATCATAGATCAATCTCGCGCATCAGACAGAGTATCCAAATATTTGACGTGATCTTCCAAGTCAAACGTGCCCCGCTCCTCACGATCGTTTTTAATAAACAATTCAAACCCGTCATGAATCATCCACGCACACCTCATACATAATGGAATCAACCCGCTGGCTTCACCATCATGCTTGATGCGCGAGGGCATGGACCATCTTGTATCCATATGACAGAAAGTACAGGGTGCGGGTTCTATATTATATACAACCATGTCAACACCCTCATCACGACCCATGAACATTTCATTTTATTCGCAATAATAAAGATGATCTCTGATGAGCATCGTCCGGAACGCACACCACCACGGACATCCCGGCGCGGTCGCGCGCCCGTCTGACCACTACCCGAAGATGGTGCCCGGTCCGGGCCTGACTACGCGCGCGATGTAATAATTCAGCGCCGGATACAGCCTGCTGCCCCTGAGGCCGTTGCATTCCGGAGACTTGAACCCGGAGAGCGAATGGCGCAGCCGAACCCTTCCGGGCGGGTCGCGGTCCGTCAGGGTGACGTTGAACTCCCCGAGCTTCGCGCCATAAGGGGAGACGGCGCCGCGCTTCCTGACGTTCTTGGTCAGGAAGTTGCGGAGCCCCAGGTCCCGTATGGCACGAGCCAGCCTGAGGAATTCGGGCCAGTCGGCCGCCGGTACGTCCGCAGGGAAGGGGTTGTCGTCCAGCGCCTGCACCCGAAAGTCGGTGAATTCCCGGTAGTAGTTTATCGTGAGCAGCCACATGCCGTGCGCGTGTTTGGGGTTGCTCCCCCTATTAAAAGAAAAAAAATGGCTGGAAGTCATTGTATGTCGGTAATCTGCACGCGGATTATCAGTTCGTCGTCCGTCGAGGCCGGGTCCAGGATCTTGTACGACTTGGTGAGCGTGCCGGTTCCGCTGAGAACGACGCTTCCCCCTTCCGGCTGCCGGACCAGTTTGTTATCGTCGTTGTGTATGCGGCTCGTCGCCGTGAACTCGGCGCTTCCGGATTTTACCAGCTTGTACTTTCCAAGCGGTGTTATGGCATCCTTGTTCTGTCCGCTGCCCACATCGACTGTGACCGACATGTCCTTGTTGGTCGCGGTGGCGTATTCCCAGTTGGACCATTTGTGCAATGTCCACCAATTGGCCCATTTGTACGAATAGCCCGATTTGAACTTCAGTTTTTGTGGACAGTCACACCCGCTACCGCCACTGCCGGCGGCACCGGTGACGCCCGCGTCCTTGTCGTTGTAGTCTTCCCAGTAGCCCGGGTCCTCTGCCATTTGCTGCGGGGTAGCTATGCCATACGCGTTCAGCGTGGTGCGGATCTCATTGAATTGCTCTTCCGCCTCAATCAGCTCCTTTTGTTCTGACTCGGTCTGGTTCTGCCCGGCCCGCAGCTGCTCCATCATGTCCCAGAGCTGTTTGCCCTTTAGGGCCTCGTCCCGGAGATGATCCGGCGGCTCGGCATAGGCAACGCCCACCCCGAGCACCAGGACGGAAACAGCCGCGATCAGGAGTGTCGTCTGTGCAGTTTTCGCGTTTTTTGCATTCATTACATGGCCTCGTACCCTGCGTTATATAAGGAGGTCTAACCGGATCTGGAGTGCCTTTGTGCAGGGTGGGGTCGGCACGTGGTTTTGACGGCGCCGTTGCGGGCGCCCCCGCCGTAAGGGACGGCCTGCCGTCTCCGTCTGTCTTTGCCGGCATCCCGCGCGGGCCGATTATAAGTCCGGCCAGCAGTAGTTAGTATCATAACCCAAATTCTAGGCACAAAATTTGCCCGATTTTTGTTAGCTCAGGCAGGGTTATGACACTAACTAGCCAGCAGAAGCCGCCGTAAATCCGCCGCGCCGCACAGTCCACATGGAGGAACTCGTTACGAGGGGCGACATATGCGACGCCCTCGAACGCCCGGGGTTCGTCATCACGCACGCCCCGGCAAAGCCGACGCACGAGTGGACCATCGTGCACTCCACTGGCCGCCACATCATGAGGCGGTGGGCGGACTTGTTAAAGCTTGAAAGGAACGGGAGTCCCTCGGCAACAGGCAGCGGTACGTTTACGACTCTGGACCAGCGGTGGGGGACGGGGTGGAGGCTGCCGCCAGGGTGACGGGGAACAGCAGCGCGCGTGCGTGCCGCAGGTGCCTCGGGGAACGCATATAGCCAGCCGCAATATGCCTGCGGACAGTCATTGCTTATCAGACGTCGGGGCAAACAGGAACGTGGCTGCCGAACCGGCGATGCCGGAGAATATTGCTATCAGTGCGATGTTGTCCCCGTCTAGGTCGGCAAGAAGGCTCAGGGTGCACATCAGCACAACGACGGCAATCATCTTTCTGATTATCTGCGTACTCAGTAGGAATTTTTCAACGTCACAGTTTCATGGCCGAACATCTGTGTATTGTTTTTAAAGTGGTTCAGACACGCGGCCGATCTGCAGAATTCAGATCCAATCGCAAATACTGGCGCCGGCTCGCCCACATTGCCGCCGCGTGGCTCGACGCGTATTGCCGCTGCCGGTAGGCGCGGCATGCGCCTCAATGACCACGCCCAGCCCATCCCGTGCGGTTCGGGGGATGACGGGTCGCCACGATCCGTATTAATTGCCGGAGGACTTGCGCCGTCATATGTCGAGGTTTGGGCGCCGACGTCACCATCGCCACAATGCGCCCCGCAGGCGCCGCCGCTACCGTGGCAGTTCCGGCGGCGGTTCCGGATACGGGTTCTTGGCGTGGCTGGGGCCGCTGGTAACCGTGGCGCTGTTCGCAGCAGTCTTTCTCGCGTCCGCAGGGCAGAACGGAGGCCTTGCATGCGTGGAGCCCGGGGCGCGTGACGCGTCCGACATCGAGCACTACATACACCAGTACACCAACGAGCAGCGCGTGCTGGGCGGACTGGAACCACTGCGGCACGTCACTGCGATAGACGACATCGCGAAGGCGCACAGCGAGGACATGGCCGCCCGGGATTATTTTTCCCACTACACGCCCGAGGGACTAGACCAGACGGCCCGCGGCGAGAGGGCGGGGTACGGCTGCACTAAAAACTACGGTACATACTATACGCACGGGCTTGGCGAGAACATATTCCAGTACAACGGCATACCCAGATGCGACAACTCCAGCGACGTGGCTCGCTATACGGTCTCGGAATGGATGCATAGCCCGGGGCACAGGGCGAACATCATGGATTTGGCATACGATGAGCTGGGCGTGGGCATTGCATTTGACGGGCGCGGAAGCATGTATGCGACGCAGAACTTTTGCTGACCTTCGTCCCGCGTGCTGGCCGGGGATGGCGGCCGTATTGGAATCGGCGCAAGCATCGGTTGAAAAGAGAGGAGTCGTCTGACGGACTGACTGACAGACACAACCAAAACTCCACAATGACCCACCCGCCAGAATGCGAACCAAGATCTGCGAATTAAAGTATCCCGTTTTGTCCAGATCTTGTGTGTGTCTTGGTTCACATGAATGATGCTTTGTGCTTTACGGGCTCTTGCCGTTATTCAATTTCTCAAGAATGTTATCCAACTTCTTATCAATCACATCCAATTTCTGGACAATCACAGGAATGTAAGTGTTAACCTCGTGCCTAGATTTTTACCATTCACGTGAAATTTTTTGTCC
>JAPPIP010000101.1 GCA_028820595.1 Nitrososphaerota archaeon
GTGCCTACGGGAACCCGGCAGGCGTCACGGGGCGAATTAGGAAACAGAATTCCGCGATCTTAATGCAAATATAGAACTTCGGCCACCATACGTTGGTAGCAGGGAGGATTGGGGTGCCAGCCGTGCCCCGTTCTGAAACCGGCTATACGCAGAGATCAGTAACTGCTGGGTAAATCTCCAGATGGGCGGTTCCCGCTTGGCGTGCGGAAATGAAATCACGCCGGGGCGGGTGGTTGCAAGGCTGGAACTGTTCGAAGGGACGGCTTCCAAGCCTGAGCCACCGAAAGGGACTAGGTCCGGGAGGGAGCAATCCTAAGGTGGAGCTTCCACGCTTCCCCGTCAACGTGGCGGATCTTGTACGCCTCGAGATGGGGCCGCCTGTCTGGACTGGAGCCGGCAGGGCTGCTACCTTAATTAAAACCGCACGCGCAGCGCGGAGCATGGACATGATGCCTTCGGGCGGAGGGGGAGCAGATTCCCGCAGCTATGACGGGTTCCAGAAGAGCCAGCTGCCATCTGAGATGCGCCCGGCGTTTGGCGCGCTCCGGCAGTTCTGCATGTCGCTTGGCGGCAACGTGATAGAGGATGTCAGGCCCCACCGCGTCGTATTCTGCAAGTCCATGAACACCAGATGGTTTGCAGACGCCAAGCCCTCCGATGACGACCCCGGAACGATCATAATCAAGATACGCACCGGATGGCGGGATCCGATACGGACGGTTAGGATGGACCGGGACGGCCCCGCCCGGGAGATCATGGACGCGATTGCGGCCGCGTACGGTTTGGTGCGCTGACCGCGCGGTACCGGCTCCTGTGTGTGCCGGCACCACGCCGCGGCCCCGCCCGTTATGGATACCTTACGTCAAATGACTGGAACTCGCCGAGCGCCTCCTCGTTGCGGATCTCCACGTCTTCCACCCTGGCGTTTGCCGGCCCCGCATGCGCCCACTCTATAACGCGGCCGAGCGCCTCCTCGTCCCCCTCAAGCACGGCCTCTACGCGGCCGTCCTTGAGGTTCCTGACCCACCCAAGTATGTTGTTCTTCTTTGCCGTTACCTTGAGCGCCTGGCGGAAAAAGACGCCCTGCACGCGGCCCGTGACAAAGATTCGAACCCGGCGGTCTGCCATTCTGTACGGCCGTACGGGCTGACCATTAATCAGTTTTGACATTGCGTCTGCGGTGGATGCAACACAGCGTAATGCCCATGGGCCGAGCCGCCAACTGCGGCCGCTGCCATGCCGTGGCCGTTAACGCCTCTCCTTGATCCTGGCCCTTCCGGTCTTTCTTGCAGCGATGCTTCCGACCTTTGCCCCCGGGGGCGCGTCCCTGGATACGGTGGAGCTCTGCCCCACGTGCTGGTGCCTTCCGCCCCCGTGCGGGTGCACGTACGCGGCCTGGGCCACCCCGCGGACTATGGGGTATTTCTTGCCCTTTGACCTGAACTTTCGCCACTTGCCGCCGGCGCTCATGAACGGCCTCTCGCTCGCGCCGCCCCCTGCCAGCGTCCCGATCATGGCGCGGTTCTTTGGGTTCAGCGTGGTGAACTTGCCGGAGGGAAGCTTGACCGTCACGCCCTCGTCACCGTGGGAGAATACCGTCGCGTTCGTGCCGGCCGACTTTACTATCGCGCCGCCGTCGCCGTAGTGCTTTTCTATGTTGCACACCACGGTGCCGTCCGGTATGTTCTGGACGCTGATCACGTTGCCTTCCGCAATGTCCGACTTTAGCCCGAACTGCACCATGGAGCCCACCTTGGTGCCCAGCACGGCCGGCACGAACGATACCGAGCCGTCGCCGAACCTTATCTTGGAGAGCGGCGCGTCGCGTCCGCGCTCGTGGACCAGGTCAATGACCCTGCCTTCCAGCTGGTCGCCGAGCTTGAACCTTGGATAGATTGCCCTTGCGCCCACCTTGCCGGTAAAGGAGGCCCTGAACTGGTTTCCCCCCCTGCCTCTTCTCCTTACAAGTGGCCTCTTACCCATTGTGATCGTGTCGGCTGGAGGACGGGATTTTAAGCTTTTGTTTATAATGCATGGCGTGCAAGCGACTGGCATGGTAGCAGGAGCAGGAGCAGGAGCAGAAGCGGCACCGGCAGCCGAACCCGCGATAATAGTCTCGACATATCCGGACAAAGCGGCTGCAGCCGGCGCCGCAGCAGCTCTTGTGGGGGCCGGACTTGCGGCATGCGTGAACATATCTGAGATATCCTCGTTCTATTCGTGGGAGGGCAAGATGGTGGAGGACGAGCGCGAACACATCGCCATATTCAAGACCACGTCGGACAGAAAGGAGGAGCTAAAGGAGAGGATAGGCACGACGCACCCGTACGACGTTCCGGAGATTGCAGAGATCGCCGTGTCTGGCATCAACGGGCCGTACATGCGCTGGCTTGCCGCCTCGACCAGTTCCCCCGCCGCTGCCGCCACCGCCTCTGATGGCGGCCGGGGCAGCGGCCCGTGACGGCGATCGGTTTCTGACACTCGCATCCGCACCGTGCGCTGCCTGGGGAATGATGGGAGAAAAGGGGAGGAGAGACGCCGCCGTTATTCCACCGCGTATCTTAGCAGCGCCACTATGCCGCCAAGCCCCGCCGCGCGCAGCCCTATGTCCGTCGACGAGTCCACTCCGTACACGTCGGCCCCGGACTCCTCGGCCATGTTGAGAAGGTCCACCACCTTCTGCTCGTCACCGTACTGCTGCAGGGCCCCGTCGGCAAATATCAGCGAGTCTACTGCGCCCATCCTGGCCGCAGCTAGGGTCTCCTCGTACCCCATTGCATACCTTGGAACCTTCTTGTGCGCGTGCCCGATGATCCTGTCGAGTATGCCCGAGACGAGCGCCAGCTTGCTGCTTGAGATGGCCTCGCGCATAGCCTCCGACTTTGCAAATACGTGTATTCCGTCCTCGCCTCCGGAGTCTATCCCCTCCACCATCATAATCTCGTATCCGGGGCGCCCACCCCTTGGCTGCCGGCCGCCGATGTAGTTTGCAAACCTCTTCTTCGTGTTTCCGGGGCCGAACAGTATCACGGTTCTGGATTCCTGCCCCCCGCCTCCTCCGCGCGCCGCCTCCTTTGCAACGGCGTCTATGGCCGACGCAACCTGGCCGAAAAAATCCTCCATGTTGTGGTTCGTCTTGTAGCGCTTGCCGCCCCTGCCAGAGTACATGTTGGGCGAGACGTCAAGGTGCGTGCCCCTTAGGAGCGCCACCCCACAGTCGGCGGTGTCCATTGCGACCAGGATGAATGTCGAGTTGCCGCCCTTCCCGCCGCCGCCGCCCTTGAGTATCCTGTGTTCCGTCCTGGCCCATCCTCCCTTCCCGCCTCCCTCCCTCTGGACCCTCTTTGAGATGGTGATGGCGTCGCCGGCCGCTACCGTCATGGAGTGGTGCGTCCCGTGCGGGACAGAGTCGTTGTTTGACTCGTGCACGGTCCCGCCTATCCTCAGCCTCTCAATCGTGCCGTCAAGCGAGATCTTTTCTGCCATAATCGTGACCGTGATCCTGACGCGCTCGCCGCGGTCGGGCCTCGAGTAATCCCTGTCGCGCTTTAGCACCCGGGTCGTGGAACCCGTTATCATGTCGCCGCGCTTGATCACGCGGCGCAGCGCAAGCAGATCGTCGGCGTCCTCCGCGATTGCGGAGAGTGCAGACTCGTCCTTTCTCTTGACTATCATGGCTTGCGTCCCTGATGACAATGCCCGTGTCTGATAATAACGGTATTGCGTCGGAGCATGCTGTGCATGGACGCCTGCAGCATCGCCTTGCTATGGTGTATCGGCCGGGCCTGAGGCTGCCGCCGCCGCATCCCTGCCGTCACCCGTCTTCTCCCTGAGGTAGTCTTTCAGCCAGTCCATGGTTATCACGCCGGACTCCGAGAGGTTGGCCAGGGAGTTTGATGACGCCTCCCCGGTGACCTTGCCGTTGAACCGCCTCAGCTGGCGCCACTTGAGGTCGGTGTTTCCGCTCTTTGACTTGTAGATGATGCCCAGCACGTCCCTAGCGTTCACGAACGTCACGTCCCTGAGTTTTTTTAGCGTGACCTTGTCCGCCGCCTCCACGTATATCTCGCCGCCTGACTCGCCGCGCTCGGCAAATATCTCGTGATCGTCAAGATAGCTTCTCGGCGCGTACGACCTGCACGTGCTGAATATGACGAATTTCCTGAAACTCTCAAGCGATGCCGGCGTCTCTATCCGAACCAATTTGCAGGACTGGAAGCTGGCCCTTTTATCAAGCTTTTTTCAGGGCCACGCCGGCCCCGCTCCCCGCAGCCTGGGCCCGCACGGTGCCGCATGCCGGGAGGTCCGCACCCGCGGCGGCGGGCCCCGGCGCGCTTCTTCCACCTCCTCCCCCGCATTGAAAGGTTAATCAGTTCGCGCGCGGCAGGCACAGTGCAGGCAGTGACGAATCTATCCCTCTGATTCCCGGCCGACGGCCGCGGAAGGATGATGACGATCTTGAGTTCGGAGTCCTGCCATACTTTTAATGGGAGCGCCGCTCCGCGCGGCCGTGAAGTCCCTTACGGAGCATCTCACCTTTGAGACCCCGACGCGCGTGGCGTTTGTAAACATCACGCCGCAGGTCGAGTCGCTGGTCGCAAAGAGCGGGGTGCAGGAGGGGCTCTGCCTTGTCAACGCGATGCACATCACCGCCAGCGTCTACATAAACGACAACGAGGACGGGCTGCTGGGCGACTATGAGAAGTGGCTCGAGGGGCTGGCCCCGCACGGGCCCGTGGAGCGGTACGCGCACAACTCCGGGACGGGGGAGGACAATGCCGACGCGCACATGAAGCGCCAGGTTATGGGACGGGAGGTGGTGGTGGCGATCACCGGAAACAAGCTGGACTTTGGGCCGTGGGAGCAGATCTTTTATGGGGAGTTTGACGGCAGGCGCAAAAAGCGCGTGCTCGTCAAGATAATCGGGCAGTAGTCACCCAAAGTCCGCGTCGCGCTTTTGGCTCTGGGACTCGTTCTTTCTTGCAGAGGCCCTGAACTCGTCGTCGTGGTTCTGCGGCCCGTGCCCGCACTTCGTACACGCAATCTTGAACCCGTCCTCGCTCTTCTCGTACGTCTCGCAGCCGCAAAAGCACGCCATAAACGGGCGCCCCCCTGTATCGTTATATCTCTTTTTTATGGTGTGGCGGTGGCGGCGGCAACGGCGGTGGCGTCGGCGCAACCTGCAAACGCCGCGGCTCTGGGAGCTGCGCCCCTCCCCCCAATGAGAAGTATGCATGCTCTTGCAGACCGTAGCGCGGCTGCGGCACGGCAGTCGGCCGGGCAGGCGTCAGTCGGCCTTTCCGTCCCCTTCGGCGTCATCCCGGGACAGGCAGCACTCGCCCGGCGGTATGACGTAGTCATGCGGGCACAGCCTGGGGTGGTTTAGCATGGTGCACAGCGCGTCGGTAAACTGCTTGTTCATGTGGTGCTCTATCCCGCACACCATCTCCTCGTTTATCTCGACCTTGAGGGCGTTCTGCATCAGGACCTCGAGCAGCCTGCTGTTTCTCATCATGCTCGCCCCTATCCTCTCGCCCTCGTCTGTCAGCCTCACCCCGGCCTTGCTGTAGTTCACCAGTTTTTTGGCGTTGAGCTTTTTGAGCATCTGCACCACGCTGGGCTGCTTTACGTGCAGCATGTCTGCAATTGACGTGATCTTCACCTCCCCGCCGCGCTCCTTTATGTGCCAGATCGCCTTGAGGTACATCTCGACGTGCTCGGCCTCGGCCGTCCCCACGAAGAGGCGCTCCTCCTTGCCGTTCCCGTTGTCCCCGTCCTGCATGGGACAGATGTATCCGCATCTTTTAATAAATATTCTAGGCTAGTGCAAACTCCTAGAACCATCGCCGCGCCGCGGTCCGTGCGGCCCCCCTCCCCTCCGTCTGCAGCTCACTCCCCGTGCAGGATGAGCTTTGACATTGTGGTTTCTGCCGGTATTCCCTGCTCCACCGCGTACGCGATTGCCGCCATGTTGCGCACCTCGTAGGACGTGAGCTTTGTTATTCCTATTACGGTTGCAAAACTGAACATCCTGGTGAACGCCCTTGCAGACGCGGCGTATATGGCCATCTCAAAGGCCCTCTCGAACTGGGCCACCGCGTCAAGGTCGTTGTCCGAGTCGGGCACCAGCACCTTGTACCTCGTCGCGGACAGCTCCGCAAACGCGTCGGATACGGTCCCGGCCGAGATCATCCTGCCCAGCAGCTCCCTTGAGATCAGTGGTGTGCTTGACACTATCAGATCCTCTATCTGCGCGTCGTCAAGCCCCCAGAGCTTGCCCCTTGCCACGCTGAGCAGGTTGTAAAAGTCCACGTCCATTCCGATGAGCCTGGTCGCGTCAAGCTCCCTGGTGCCCTGGATGGCGCTGCCCAGCTGCCTGTACAGGATCTTGTCAAAGTACGTGTCAAACATCTGTATGTTCTTCTTGTCGTTGTACGCGGCCGCCGCCTTTGCTATGTCCTCGCCGAACTGCGCCGACCCGAGGCTCGCGACTGCCTCCTCCAGGTCCTTTGCAACGAGCGCCTTTACCACCACGTCGCGCTGCTTTATCAGCTCCTCCGCGCGCAGGTTGAGGTGCCTCTCCAGCTCCTCCTGGCTCTTTCCGAGCACCTTGCCCTTTAGTATGATCTTCAGGTTGGTTATGATGAACTTCATATAGTATGCGTCAAGCAGGCGCGAGTTTCCCCCTGCCGTCCGCGCGATGGAGTGGTGTACCTCGGCCAGGTGGCCCCTCAGGGCCGACTCGATCCCCTGCGAGGTGTACGGCTTCTGCACCTCTGATACGGCGTCCGCGTACGTGGTGTTCTTTATCCTGGTCATCAGCTCGTCCAAGTCCCTTGACTCTGCCAGCGTCTGAAAATCAGAACGTGTCAAGAGCTTTCCCTTTTTGCTGTACGCCTTTACCGACGCGTATACGCTCTTGCCCATTTAGCGTGCGGCGACTCTGCAATGGATTTTAATGTTTGTAAGCGGTTGCCTTTCGCGGGCCGTCTTTTTCATCGGTCGCCGCCGCCCGTCCCGCCCGCTGCGCGTTCCGCGCCGTCCTTCTCCGCGCGTGGTGCCGCGTCGCCGCCGCCCGTCCCGCCCGTTGCGCGTTCCGCGCCGTCGCCCTTCCCTGCCCCCATCATCTCATCAAGCAGCCCTATTGTACCGTCGCGGTCGCCCTTTGAGAACCTCGCAAAGGCCGCCAGGAGCTCCCTGTGCATTGCCAGCGAGTCGTCTTCTATGCGCCGCAGCTTGGAGAGCTCAAACGGCAGCAGGCTGTCTATCCTCTTTTCGCAGAACGCGCCCACGTACAGCCGCACCACGTATGACGCAAACAGCGGGCTTGCCTCCGAGAGCCTCTTTAGCATTGCCGCGTTCCCGTCCTCGTCGGGACCGGCTGCAAAGAACGTCTTTAGCATCCTCCTCTTCTGCTCCGCGTCGCGTACCAGCGACGCGGCGACCAGTACGCCCTCCCTGGTCAGCCTGTAGTACGGCACCCCCATCTCCTGCAGCGCCTTTGGCCCCCGCTTGAGCGGCATCCTGCCCTCCTCCTCCACCACATGCATGGGCAGGAGCACCTCGTCCAGATCCCGGAATATCCCCGAGTAGACGTTCTTCCACACGCTGTTCTCCACCTCTGCCACCTGCCGCGCTATGCCCGTCCTCGTGCGGCCCGTGGGGTTGGTCTGCACCGCCAGTATCGCTATGATGGCCCTCTGCCTCCTTGCCTCGCCCGTCAGGCGCCTGCTGCCTGTCTTGAACCTGCTGAATATGGACAGCCTGGCGTCCTTCATTGCACCACCTTGACACATTTTTCCATTGTTATGATACTATCTTGTTATACTCGGATATAATAACTTACTTTCTGGGTGATATTATAATATTCAACTCTTAAATAATTTCAATCTGTGGCAGATTTAATGAATTCTAAGAACCACAAGTATGCTCTATTACTTGTGGCCGCAGTAGCCATTACGGCAACCGGCGCAATGTCACAAGCATATGCGCAGAGTGTCAACGATGGTATGGACGGATACGTGATGGGAACCAGTGGCATCTATACTGGAAACCCTAGCGAATGTTGGTATGACGACGGCGAAGGAGGCATGCTGCCCTGCATGGTAGACACAGGTGACATGGCATGGATGCTGACTGCAACCTCGATGGTACTCTTCATGTCCCCCGGCGTAGCGTTCTTTTATGGCGGTCTCGCCAGATCAAAGAACATCGTCAACGTACTAGGCATGACCATCATGGTGATGGGTCTGATGTCTGTACAGTGGGTCCTCTGGGGATACTCGCTGGCATTCGGCGGAATTGATTCGGACGCAAACCTGTTCATGGGCAACCTCGACTATGTAGGATTCAACATGGTCTCGGCCTGGGCGCCGTTAGGCGAGCTTGGGCCCTGCCATGACACATGGTCGGCTGCCTACCAGATGAACGAGTTCAAGGAAGGCGAGTATTGCAGTCTGAGTTGGCCCGGCACAGTGCCACACCAGCTCTTTGCAATGTTCCAGGCGACCTTTGCAGTCATCACCCCGGTTCTGATTATCGGCGGTCTGATTGACAGAATCAAGTTCAGCGCGTTGGTCATATTCGTGCTTCTCTGGGGTACCTTTGTCTACGACCCGATCGCACACTGGGTCTGGGGCGGAGGATACATCGGCGGAGGCTCGCTAGACCTCGATCCGGACCTGTCACCATCGTACGCTCTAGACTTTGCCGGCGGCACAGTAGTGCACATCTCTTCAGGATTCGCTGCATTGGCAGGAGCCATCGTCCTTGGCAGACGCCTCGGATATGGCAAGGTTCCGATGGAGCCACACAACATCCCGCTCATAGTATTGGGCGCCGGAATTCTGTGGTTCGGTTGGTTCGGCTTTAACGCAGGAAGCGAAGTGATGGTAGACGGCATTACGGTGAGTGCATGGACGGTAACCAATACCGCAACAGGCATGGCCGCCGTCACTTGGATGCTCATGTCATGGGCGCATACAGGAAAGCCAAGTGTCATCGGCGGGGCAACCGGCGTTGTGGCGGGACTGGTAGCTATCACGCCAGCCTCTGGTTGGGTAGGTCCAATGGCCGCGATCATCATCGGCATTGCTGCAGGCACCATATGCTACGCAAGCATAGCGTTCAAGAACGCGCGCAAGTGGGACGACGCACTCGATGTATGGGGAGTACACGGGATGGGCGGTCTTACGGGCGCCATCTTGACCGGAACACTGGCAAGTCCGCACGTGTGGGATACCGGCGACGGTATTGGAGCATGGACCGGCACGGCCGAGGGCATGGAGCAGCAGGGAATCAGCATCATCGCCGCTGCAATGTCCATCGCGTATGCGTTTGGCGTGACGATAGTCATCCTGAAGATCATGGATGCTGTCTGGCCAGGCGGAATCAGGGTCACTCCGAAAGAGGAGGAGATCGGCCTTGATCTTGCGCAACACGGTGAAAGAGCATACACAAGCGAGTAGAATTCCTCTCTCCTCTTTTTATTATTCCTTTTTTGGCATGCGCGCGCCTCTTGGCGCGCCTAGACGGCGGACATGCTGGCATCAAGAGCTACCTTGAAGTAAACGCTAGGTTCACGTACGGGAATCTCTGGGAAATGGGGGGGGGGGGGGGGGGGTGGTTTTTTGGGGGGGGGGGGTGGGCCAAACACATCCCGATAATAATATTTTTTGTGTGTGTCTAACGATTGGGAGGGTTTTTCGCCG
>JAPPIP010000024.1 GCA_028820595.1 Nitrososphaerota archaeon
CCGGAGAAGATCCGTTTTGCCGCCCTATCTAGGACTCGTTAACTTGACAGAACCATAACAAGTTGGGGCAAAAGCGCGGCGGCGCCGTCACATGCAGGCTGCTCGACGCGCAGGCGGCGCTGCTTTGCAGACGGGGCGGGAACAACGCGTGCGCGGACTGGACGGGCGGCAGGCTCAGCTGCTGATGTCCTCGAGGGCCTTTTTCTTGAACGACTCTAGATCTTTCCTTACAGAGTCCGCGAACTTTTTGCGGTCCTGCTCCACCGATTTCTTGGAGTCCTTTACAAGATCCCCGATGTAGTCCCTTGGCATGCTACTTTCTACTCTCCATGGCCGCCTTGACTTTTTTTAACTTTGCGAACTCTTCGCGTTCGCGCTCCTCCAGCGTCGCAAGTATGAACCTGATGCGCTGCTGGTACTGGGGTATGATCACGTTCTCGAGGGCGTTGAGCAGCTTTTGGGTCTTCTCGAGCGCCTTTGCCAGGCTGAATATCGAGTTCTCGTACTCTGCGGCCTTGCATATGCTCGGCAGCAGCTCCTTGATCTGCTTTGCGCCCCTGTCTATCGAGGAGTTGGTGTCGGCAAACCCGTACGGCATGCCCGCGTCGTCCTTTTCCGTGACCGAGAGCGCCGGTATCTTTACGTCCACCACGCGGCGCACCGACACGTCGACCTGCATTATGGGGGGGGTGGACTCCGCGACCGTGTCGACCGTGGACGTCCCGAGGGCCAGGTACGCCTCGTTGACGGACCTGTAGATGTCCTGGAGCGGGTCCCATATGCCGCCGCGCGCCTTGGAGGCCTCGTCTATCATCTCCTCGATGTTCTTGAGCAGCACCTTGCGCTTGTCATCGAGTATCTTCTGGACCATGGTGGCGACCTGGCTTGAGCGCTTGTACTTTAGGAGCTCAATCTTGGTTGCAGCGACGTTCTGGCCAAAGGACATGGGCGCGCCACCTCTTCTCAGTCGGTACCCTGGTAGTACTGGTCCATGTACTTGTCCTTTACCTTCGTAAGCTCGTTTTTGGGCAGCTGCGAGACCACCTTCCACAGGATTGAGAGTGTCTCCTCCACGTTGCGGTTCTCGTCTATGGACTGGGACAGGAACTCCTTCTCAAATATGTCGCCGACCCCCATGTACTTGAGGTCGATCTCGGTAAGCCCGGCCTTGCCCACTATGCCGGCGAGCGCCCTGACCTCCTGCGCCCTAGAGTACGCGTCGTAGTTCTGGTTGGATATCTCGCCGTGGTCCTCGCGGGTGCTGCCCTCGCCGATGCCGTCCTTCATCAGGCGGCTGAGGCTCATCAGTATGTTGACCGGCGGGTAGACGCCCTGCCTGAACAGGTCCCTGCCGAGCACTATCTGCCCCTCCGTGATGTATCCGGTCAGGTCGGGTATCGGGTGCGTAATGTCGTCAGACGGCATGGACAGGATGGGCACCTGCGTGACGCTGCCCTTCTTGCCCACCAGCTTGCCGGCCCTCTCGTATATGGTCGACAGGTCGGTGTACAGGTATCCGGGATATCCCTTGCGTCCGGGGACCTCCTCGCGCGCCGCGCTGATCTCCCGGAGGGCCTCCGCGTAGTTCGTCATGTCGGTAAGGATAACCAGGACGTGCATCCCGAGATCGAATGCCAAATACTCCGCCACGGTGAGCGCCACGCGCGGCGTGATGATGCGCTCTATTGCCGGATCGTCGGCGAGGTTGAGGAACAGCACGCTCCTCTTCAGCGCGCCGGACTCCTCTAGGCTGCGCTTGAAGTACTCGGCCTCGCTGTACTGGACGCCGATTGCGGCAAACACCACCGCGAACTCGTCGTCCGTGCCGACTACCGCGGCCTGCCGCGCGATCTGGGCCGCAAGCAGGTTGTGCGACATGCCGGAGCCCGAGAATATCGGAAGCTTCTGCCCCCGTACGAGGGTGATCATGCCGTCTATGACCGAGACGCCGGTCTGTATGAAGTCCTTGGGGTATTCGCGCTGCTCCGGATTCATCGGCTCGCCGTTGATGTCGATGAACCTGTCCGCTATCGGGTCCGGCAGGCCGTCCTTTGGGCGCCCGAGCCCGTCAAAGACGCGGCCCAGCACCTCCCTTGAGACGGGCATCTCCATCACCTTGCCCACGAACTTTGCGTTGGTCCCCGATACGGACAGTCCCGTGGTCCCCTCAAACACCTGCACGATGGCCTTGCCGTTGCCCACCTCGAGCACCTTGCCCAGCCGCTTCTCGCCGTCGCGGGTCTCCACCTCGACCAGTTCGTCGAACGCGGCGTTCTCCACGTCGTCTACGATGACGAGGGGCCCCTTTATCTCGGCAATCTTGCTGTACTGGACGCCGCCCTTGCTGGCTGCGGCAGCCGCCGCCTCAGAACCGCTCAACTCGGAACCTTTACCCCCGTTATTCCCTGGAACTGCTCGGCCATCTGCGCGCCGAGCTGGTCAAGCTTCTGGGTCTCCTCGTCCTTTATCTCCATCCTGGCCTTTAGCAGCGACCCTATGATCGGCATGGCCCTGATGTCGGCCAGCCCCGCGCCCTCCTTTAGCGCCGTCTGCCCCCTCTTGTAGAACTCCACCAGCATCTTCAGCAGGCGGTACTGCTTGTCGGGGCTGCAGTACGTGTCGACGTCGTCAAACGAGTTCTGCTGCAGCAGTCCGATCTTGATCATCCTGGCCACCTCCAGTATCAGCTTCTCCTCGTCCGGGAGGGCCTCGGGGCCGAGCAGCCGGACGATCTCCTTGAGTGTGTCCTCGCGCTGCAGTATGCCGTACGCGTCGGACCTGAGGTCTAGCCAGTCCTCGCTGACGTTCTGCCCCCACCATTTCGCGATGTCGGCCAGATACCCAGAGTAACTGTTCATCCAGTTGATGGACGGATAGTGCCTAGAGTAGGCGAGCTTGGCGTCGAGCGCCCAGAATGTCTTTATGAACCTCATGGTGTGGGTCGTGACCGGCTCCGTAAAGTCGCCGCCGGACGGCGAGACGGCGCCCACCAGCGTGACCGAGCCGTCCCTGTCGGGGCTGCCGGCCGCCCTCACGCGCCCGGCCCTCTCGTAGAACTCCGCAAGCCGGGACGCCAGATACGACGGATAGCCCTCTTCGGCGGGCATCTCCTCGAGCCTGCCGCTCATCTCCCTGAGCGCCTCGGCCCACCTGCTTGTGGAGTCCGCGACCAGAACGACGTCCTTGCCCATGTCCCTGTAATACTCGGCAATCGTAACCCCCGTGTAGATGCTCGCCTCCCTCGCGGCCACCGGCATGTTGCTTGTGTTTGCCACCAAAACCGTGCGGTCCATGAGCGGCTTGCCGCTTCTGGGATCCGTCAGGTGGGGGAATTCGACTAGCACCTCTGTCATCTCGTTTCCGCGCTCGCCGCATCCGATGTATACCACGACCTGCGAGTCGGCCCACTTTGCTATCTGGTGGAGCGTGACGGTCTTGCCCGTCCCGAATGCGCCCGGAATCGAGCCGGTGCCGCCCTTTGCGATCGGAAAGAACGTATCTATCACGCGCTGCCCCGTCAGGAGCGGAACGGTCGGGTCGTACCTGTCCTTGTACGGCCTGGGCTTTCGCACGGGCCACCTGTGGTACATCCTGAGCGGTTCGGCCGGCGCGCTGTTGCTGCCGCCGTCGTCACCGCCGCCGCCGGCGGCGGACTCGACTGTGGCAAGCTCCACTTCCAGATCGTAGTCGCCCTCCGGCACCACGCTTGCAATCCTGCCGCCCGGATGATCCGGCGGCACCATTATGGAATGATCAATGAGATCGGTCTCCTGGACGGTCCCTATCACGTTGCCCGCCGCGACCTCGTCCCCGACTGACACGCTCGGGACAAAGTGGTACTTTTTGGCCATGTCCACCGGGGTGGTGGTGATGCCCCTGCCGATGAACGACCCCGATGCTTTGGAGAGCTCCCTCAGAGGCCTCTGGATTCCGTCGTACAGCTGCCCTATGATGCCGGGCCCCAGCAGGACGCTGAGCGGGTTGCCCGTCCCTACCACCGGCTCGCCCGGCTTCAACCCACTTGTCGACTCGTAAACCTGAATGAATGCAACGTCCCCGGTAAGCCTGATGACCTCGCCGACCAGCTTTGCCTCTCCTACCACCACGGTCTCGTACATCTTTGCATCCGACATGCCGTCGGCCTTTACGGCAGGGCCGCTTACCCATACAATCCTGCCCTGCGCCGCCATCTCAGTTGCCTGCTCCGAATTTGGATGCGATTCCCTTCCTAATTAAAGGCTTGAGGCGCTCTATCCTCGCGTCAAGCGTGTTGTCAAACGTCATGGCCCCGTCCTTTGACTGGATCCGGACTCCGCCCATGCAGCCAAGCGGCTCTGGCGCCAGTTCGGCGCCCGCATAGTCAGAGGACAGTATGCCCTGTACCGCGTCCCGGTCCTGCGCGCTCGCGTGCACTACAACGTCAGACGAGCCCAGGACCGACACGGCCTCGGCCAAGAGCGAGCGCATGAGCGCCGCATAGTCCGCCCCGTTGCGGTCTGCCGCGGCCACCTCCTCGAGGGCGCGCACAAAGACGCCGTCTACCGCGTCCTCTAGCGCCAGCAGCTGCCGGTTGCGCACCTCCAGATCGGCCGAGCCCACGATCTGGCGGCTGATCTTGTCGGCCTCCTTCCTGCCGTCGGCGATTATCTTCTCGTACTCCTGCTCCAGCGCGGGTATGGCGTCGTCAAGCGCCTGGCTCGACTGTCCCGCGGCCGACTCCATTCCGGAGAGTATCTCCTCCTCGGTCTGGCGTATGATCTTGTCAATGGTCTGTTCCAGCTGCGCCACGGGCCCTGATGCCGTCATGGCCGTCCGTCTTGGAATAATGGATTTTAATGTTTTGAAGTTTTCCGGCCCCCCGGCGGGCGGCGGCGCCGTTACACAGGCAGAATTAGCCCCGCCGGGGCGTCCCCCCTTGCAAAGGTATTAAAACACAGCAGTCTACGGGCCAAGCATCTTGGGTCTGGCGGAGCTAAAGCTGGGGAGCGTAATCTTGCCAAGAAGCGAGTCCCCGGCCGCCATATCGAGGCTGGCGGAGTTTGAGTGGTTCCACAAGATCGACGGCGAGCACGACATAGTCACGCCGGAGATAGACGACCTGCTGCTGGAGGCCCAAAAGACCTACCAGTCGGTGGACGACGTGGTAAAGGGGCTCGGGATACCGCCCACAGTCGGCATGCTGGAGATACTGTTCAAGGGCACCATGATCAAGAAGAAGGACTACGAGCTTGACGAGGTAGCCGGGATGGTGGGCCACCTCGCCAAGGAGGCGCCCGGCGCGATATCCGGCGCGGCGCGGCTGCTGGAGGAGCGCGCGGATACAAAGCGCGCGCTAGACGAGTACACCTCGCTGAGGGACACCATAGGGATCGCAAAGAGGCTTGAGATCGACCTGTCCGGATTCGGGCTAATGCGGTACTTTTACGCAAACCTGTTCGTGATTGACGCGGCGGACTATGACGAGATTGCAAGGTCGCTTGAGGGCGCGGCGCCGTCTGTTACGTCGTACAGGTATGACCTGTCATCGTCAAAAAAGAAGGGCGGAAGGTCCGCCGTGCTGGTGATAGGGGGGGCGGCCGACTCTGAGAAGATACTAAAGATATTCAGGAGCTTTAATGCAAACCCGTTTGCCATCCCGGAGGGGATGCCGCAGGTGCCCTCAAAGGCCCACGCCCTGGCAGAGTCAAAGATCAAGGAGCTGGCCGCCAAGCAAAAGGCAAACGCAAAGGAGATCGCGCAGATGGCAAAGAGGACGAGGCGCGACATGCTTGCCCTGCACGAGGAGGCGAGGGTGGCAAAGGAGATGCTGGAGACGCTCAGAAAGCCGTCCGGCACAAAGCACTTTGCGCTGATCCAGGGGTACATACCCGCAAAGATGGAGGCCAAGTTCCAGAAGATTGCGGGCAGGTGGACTGCCATAGTAGAGGAGCTCACCGACCCCAAGCTGATAGAGCAGGCCCCCACCCTGTACGACAACAAGCGGTTCATACGGACGTTTGAGACCATAACCAACAGCCAGGGGATTCCAAAGAAGGGCGAGGCGGATCCCACGCCGATGATTGCGCTGATGTGGCCCATCTTCTACGGCATAATGTTCGCCGACCTGGGGCACGGGCTGCTCCTCATGGGGATGGGGCTGCTCTTCAAGGCAAAGGGCCAGGGCAACCTCTCAAGGTGGGGCATGCTGCTTGCAATATCCGGGGCCGCGTCGGCGATCGCCGGCGTGGGCACGGGGGAGGTGTTCGGGCACCACATAGCCGCCATGGGCCCGTTTACAGGACTGTTGGCCGAGGGCGGCGCCCTGTATCCGATCAGCTGGATCGTGGGAGTGATATCGGTCGCGGAGCTGACGTTTGAGCAGGTGATCGACATACTAAAGGTGTCGCTGTTCATAGGGATAGTGCACCTGCTGTGGGCGATGATCCTGCGCATAAAGCGCCTGGCCAGGGAGGGCAAGAAGATCGCCCTGTACATGGAGGCGCTCCCGAACATCACGCTGTACGGCGGGATCGTCGTGATAATGATGTGCGCGATAGGCTCCCAGTACGACGTGATGAACATGTACTCCAGGACGCACACGGAGGCGGTCCCGTGGGTTACCGTGTTTCTGGGCGAGTGGGCGCAGGTCTGGATAGTGACCAGGATCGCCGTGGTAACGGTAATTGCGTCGATGGCAATGATGATGATAGGCGGGCTGATGCACGCAAAGAGGCACCCGGAGGAGGGCGGTTCTGCGGCCAACGTGATAATGGAGGTATTCCTGGGCAAGACCATCGAGAGCCTGGCGCACACCATCAGCTACGCCCGGATAGGGATCATGCTGCTGGTGCACGCGGCCCTGCTGCTTACGGTCAACAACTCGTTCTACTCGCTTGGCGGCCCCGACGCGATAGGCGCGTGGGTCATGATAATAGGCGGCAACATAGGGATCATGATGATCGAGGGGCTCATCGTCTACATACAGTCCCTGAGGCTGCACCTGTACGAGTTCTTTACAAAGTGGTACGACGGCGGCGGGCACGAGTTCAGGCAGCTGAGGCCGGAGATGATCTACAACCAGTTTGTCTGGAAAAAGTCAAACTGACTCCAGAACCAAGAAAGCAGCCAAACACGGATGAGTGCAGTCACATAGGCATAACGTGACGCTTCGCAGTGGGTGCAGGTTTACGGGCAACGGCAACGGCAACGGCGGACAAATGCAGTAAATTCACTATGTCTCAGAGGGCAGGCTAGGTACGTTGCCCCACTCGCCCCACGAGCCCAGGTAGACCCTGACGTTCTCAAATCCCGCCGTTTTGAGCGCGACAAACGAGTTTGCAGCGCGGTAGGCGCCCTGGCAGTACGTCACAACCTCAGAGTCGCGCGGAATACCCCCGTACATCTCTGCCAGCCGTCCCCTGTCCTTGAGCCGCCCGTCGCCGGCCAAGTTCCTGCTCCAGTCAATGTTTGTCGCGCCCGGTATGTGCCCCGCCCTCGCCGCCCGGAATACGGTCCCGCCATACTCCTCCGGGGAGCGGGCGTCCACCAGGACGAGCCGGTCCAGATTACTTGCAACGTACTCGTATCCGGCCAGTACGGAGGGATCGGGCCGCGGCTCGAACATAGTCGGTCTCGGCGCGCTGGTTCTCGTCTCGACGGGTTTCGACTCGCCCCGCCACGCGGCGAACCCCCCGTCAAGCATGTACGAGTCGCCGTGCGACATGTACCGGAGCATCCAGACGCCGCGCGCGGCGAGCATGCCTGACTGCCCGTCGTACACGACGACTGTCCTGTCCCGGGTCACGCCCGCGAACCCGAGCAGCCTGGCAGCCTGCCTGTCAAACTCGGCCACGCCGCGCGCGGATGTGTCGTTCCAGTGGAAGGCAAACAGATCGAGGTTTACCGCCCCGGGTATGTGCCCCTTGGCATACTCCGAGAAGGGGCGCGCGTCTATCACGACCAAGTCATCGTTTGGGCCTGCAAGAAGATCACCCAGACGGCCGGTGGTAATCAGCATGCTAATTCCACCACATTGTAGCACACACACCACCACTCCTAAAATATGCTAATTGATTTTCGCAGTTTTGAGAATAGAAATGTCGGATTATCAACGCCACTTGTTATTCGCCACTGTGTTTTTCACGGGATTCCAACTCTTCGGGAGATGGAATCGGGCCAAATAGTTTTTCATAATGCACTATCTGGTCACCAAACCATCTGTGCAGACTCTTTAGTTGCATAGGATCAATCATGAGCTCACATTCCGCGACACGCTTGAGCTTTGTCCGACTCGGATCAATAATTTGACCAAGAGCTTTCTCGACATCCATAGATTCAGAATAGAGAACGGCACTTACGCCATACGGACGCACACCTCCGAAGATTCCCGCAACCTGAATACGCTTGTAGTCATCAGCATAACCGCTAGTTATTTCTGGTATGCTACTCACGAATGGTATCGCATAACATTAAATATATGTGTTGATAGTCATGCACATGGAGCGGCCGGCAGAAGAGGTAGCGACTTCATCCATGTTGAGATACAATGCTTCTAAGCCAGATTCAAAAATCAGGCACAATTTTGCAAACGATCTGGGAGCACATACGCAAAAACGTTTGAAAGAATTTCACGATGGGTTACAAATAGAATTAACCCGGCGCAAGGTCGGAAGCTGGATGCAGCAGGACACCGGTACGAAAACAGGTTATGGGCAGTGGGCAAAATCCATATCATGGGGTGCCGAACCAGATGACGAATCTCTTTCCAGAGAAACAGCAGACAGCATCCTAAAGAGCATTAAAGATTACGAGAATGGTGAGAGATTTTACACAGGTGACGAGATGCTGAGAATGGTAGAAGAAGAATAACGGTGAATATTTCATACTCAAAGCGGTGTATAAACCAGCTCAAAAAAATGCACAAGTCGGACAGAATAATGCTTGGTGACATTAACGCCAGACTGAAAGAAATTGGAGAAAGACTATGCGATGAAAAGCGCACTAACGAAACATTAAGTGGGATAGGCCTCGAACGCCTAAAGCTTGAAAAGATAGCATACAAAGCTCGCGTTGGGAAATTGAGGATATTTGTAACACTAGACTATAGCTCAAATTTGGTCCTAGTGCACGTCGTCGAAAAACGCTCCCATGCGTATGACACTCACAAAAATTATGATTATCGTGATGTGTTTGGCAGATGATCACCCGTCAATATTCTGGGGGGGGGGGGGGGGGGGGGGGGGGGGGGGGGGGGGGGGGGGGGGGGGG
>JAPPIP010000138.1 GCA_028820595.1 Nitrososphaerota archaeon
CCCCCCCCCCCCCCCCCCCCCCCCCCCCCCCCCCCCCCCCCCCCCCCCCCCACCTGTGCTCCATGCATGTGGGATTGGGTGCCCGAAGACTAGTGTGCACGTCCCCCCTTTCTGCTTGCAGGCAAGCGCGATACATACGGCGTAACTGTCAGCGTGGTTTTTGGAAAATAATCAGTTCCAAGCATGACTTGAATGCTTGGCAAAAAAAAAAAAATAATCGAAAACTTGGGCAGGACGTTAGCAGTTACCGTGCGGCCCATGGCCCGTCCTCCTGTATGGCGCGCCCAGGCCCGCGGCCCCCATACCCGCGTCCCTGCCGGCAGTGCGGAATCACGCGCCGGCGCAGGGGAACGCGCCGGTTTTATGATCATCACAATATATTTAACATCTGGCGTGGCCGTTTTGCTATTGGTTGTAGACAACAAGGCGACGGTCACGTACGTCCAGCTGCTCAAGGAGGACCTGGTGATCATGAGGCTCGTCCCAAACGAGGGGCCCGTGCCGGAGTTCAGGGCCGGGCAGTTCATAACGCTTGGCATGCCAAACCCCAACGAGGGCGGCAAGATTGTGAGGCGCGCCTACTCCATAGCGTCGCATCCGGAGAACAGGGACTATATCGAGCTCGTAATCCGGTGGGTCCGCAAGCCCCTGCCGGGCAGACTCACCACCCAGCTGTTCAACGCCAAGGAGGGCGACGAGGTGCTGTGGCTCAAGCCGAGCGGCAAGGCGCTCGAGATAAACGAGACCATGCCGGACGGCTCGCCTGACACGAGAAGGATGGTCTGCATCGGGGGCGGCACCGGGCTTGCCCCGTTTGTCAGCTATGCGCAACACCTGCACCACGTCGGCGACAAGCGCGAGATCGTGGTGCTGCACGGCGCAAGCTACGTCGACGAGCTGTCCTACAAGGACATGCTGACCGACCTAGAATATGACAGCATACAGAGGGGTAAGGACCAGTGGAATTTCAGGTACAGGGCCGCAATCAGCAGGCCGCAGGAGTGGTTCAACCGGTCATGGTCGGGCCAGATTGGGCGCGTCGAGACGTTCCTGCGCCCGCGCGCGGACGGCGCGTCCCCACTGGAGGACTTGGTCGGCGAGGAGATAACAAAGGAGAACACCATGTTCTACGTGTGCGGCTGGCAGGGCACGATAGACGGCGTGATGGACTTTTTAAAGCCGAGGGGGTTCGTGACGGAGCACGACAAGCGCGACGACGGCAGCTTTGAGGTCAAGTACGAGTCGTACGGGTGACCTCCCCTTCCCGCCGCCGCATGGCCACAGTTGAAATAAGAGACGTTACGGTCTAGGCGCAGTTGGCCACCCGTGACGATGATGCTACGGCCCTGTACCTTGCCCACCTCAACCCCGTCACGAACGCGCACGTCGAGATCATATCGGACCTCAGGGGGGCCGCCGGCACGGTCAAGGTGATGCCGGTCGTGTTCAGGGACCGCGATCACAACGAGGTCAACAGCCGGAGCTTTCCGTTCAGCTTTGAGTGCAGGAGGGAGATGCTAGAATCCGTCTTTGGCGACTCCATTGTGATATCCGACGACTATACGTTTCACGCCCCCTTCAGGCGCTACATGCCGCCCCTCCTCTCGCCGATGTCCTGGAGGCTGCGGAGGCAGATACTGCGCGGGGTGGGGCATCGGAGGTACTTTTCGTACACGGGCGACCGCACGGAGGGCTACATGCTGCGACTCTACAGGCTAAAGCCGCGGGTGGGTACGAGGAGGCCCATCTCGGCCGCGTCAGTCAAGGAGAGGATGTACGGGGCCGCGCTGGCGGAGGGCGTTGGCGGTGATCGCGATCCTGATGATGATGATCATGATGATGATCATGATGATGATCATGATGATGATCATGATGATGATCATGATGATCATGATCGCGGTGATGATCATGGCAGTGACGATCGTAATGGCACCGGTAGCGGCAGCGGCCCAGAAGATGGACGCGCCCCCGGCGGGTGGGAGTCCGACGTACCGGAGCCGGTCGCGCGCATAATCAGGAGGGAGTGGGACGTGGTCGGGAGGTTTGCGGGCGCCGAGGACATGACCGCCAGAATCCTCGGCATGAAGTTTCCAAAGGAGTAGCGCCGGCGCGGCACGCGTTGCGCCGCCCGAGCCCGGTTGAAAATAGATTAATACAGAAACGCAGCCGCAACATGCGTGAAGCTTCCGCTGTGCCGGCTCGTGTGGATTGACGGCTCGTACGTGCCGCTTGAGCAGGCCACCATACCGATAACCACCCACGCGATGCATTACGGCACCACCATATTTGAGGGGGTCAGGGCGTACTGGAACGGCGAGGATCTCAACGTGTTCCGCCTCGACGACCATATACGCCGCTTTAGGCGCTCCGGCGGCTTTTACGGGATATCGCTCAACCATACGGACCCCGAGGTGTCCGACGCCATTACCGGAATCTGCAGGGAGAACAAGCTCCGGGAGTCGTGCTATGTCAGGCCCTTTTACTTTGTGGGGAACCACGGCATAAACCTGCACGTCACGCCCGACGCGCCCACCGTAATGGCCGTCTTTGCGTTCCCGTTCGGCGACCTGTTTGAGAAGGGCGGCATATCGGCGGTCACGTCCTCGTGGCGAAAGTTCTCCGACGCGTCGACCCCGGTCCAGGCAAAGATGGGCGGAAACTACCTCAACTCGATAATCGCCACCGGCGAGGCCAAAAAGGCCGGCGCGGACGAGGCCATACTGCTGGACCTGTCCGGAAACGTGAGCGAGGCGCCCGGCGAGAACATATTCGCGGTCATAGACGGCAGGCTGGTCACGCCCACCCTGGCGTCCTCCGCACTGGAGGGCATCACCCGCGATACGATACTGGAGGTGGCCCGCGCCGCGGGGATCGAGGCAGTGGAGCAGGACATGACGCGCGCCGAGATGATGTCGGCGCAGGAGGTGTTTCTGAGCGGGACGGCGGCCGAGATCACGCCGGTGACGACGATCGACTCCAAGAGGATAGGGGACGGCGGCGGGCCCGGCCCCGTCACGCGCGATATGATGGAGCGGTACACCGACATAGTAATGGGGCGCGCGCCAGAGTACGCCGACCGCTGGCTGACACCGGTGTATGGCGCATGACCGAAGGCGGCGGCACGAGGCTGGCGCTCGTCGGCGCGGGCGGGTGGGCATGCAGGCGCATTGCGGCGGTGCTGTCCGGCATGGGCGCGCTTGCGGCGGTGTGCGACCAGGATGAACAGAGGGCCGCGTCGTGCGGCCAAAAATATTCTGTGGGCCATTACGGGGACGTCGGCGGCATGATCCGGGGCGAGGCGTTTGACGGGGCCGTCGTGGCCGCGCCCGCGGCCGCGCGAGCAGCCGCCATCTCCGAGCTGCTCGGCGCGGTAAAGCACGTTTGCGCGCAGTGGCCGCCCGCGTGCGGCGCGGCCGGGGTGGGCGAGCTGCTGGGGCTGGCGGATAAACGGAAGGCGGTGCTCTCGTGCCTCCCCGTGGTGCGCCCAAGCATGGCCGCGGAGGTGGTGCGCAATGCGGCATCGTCTGGCGCGTACGGCCGCCTCATGTCGTTTGACATTCGCACAAGGGGCGGCCCCGCACCGGCGTACACAGGCCGGGACGACTGCGATTATGGGGACGGACGCGGCGGCGGCTCGGGCAGCGACGATGCGGACGGCGACGACGCCGATGATGCCCGCGCCCGCGCCGTGCGCGCCATGCAGGCGGATGCCGCATACACCGCCAACCTGATGTTTGACGCCGCTCCGCAGGTGGTCTTTGCCGTATCGGGCGGCCCGGAGGGCGGCCGCCCGGGGGGCCACCTGACCACCATGCTCGGATACGGCGGCGGCCTTGCCGCCACCATATCCATCAACCTGGAGACCGGCAGCAGCTCCGAGACGGCGGAGGCGGTACTGGAGGGGGCGGTCATAAGGGCAGACCTGTCCGAGGGGTTCGTCAGAACCGAGCCGGCCGCGGCTGGCCCCGGCCCCGGCCCCGGACGCACCGCGAGGAACCGGAGATATCCCCACGACAGCCTGAGCCTCGACCTCCAGCTGCGGTCCTGGCTTGAGGACTTTGCAGACGCCATAAGCCGCGGGGGCGGCCAAGGGCGCCGCGGCCGCGCCGCGCGGGGCGCCGCGCGGGGCGCCGTGCACGCGCTGGCGGCGCTCAAGGCCGCCAGAGCTTCACTTTTATCTGCAAGGCGGGGGATTCCCATATACCTGGATCTGAGATAGATGAAGAAGAGCGTGATGATGGACATACTTGCGTGCCCCATTGACAAGCACCACCCGCTGGAGCTCCACGTCGTAAGCGAGAAGGGGGACGGCACCGTGTCGGAGGGCGCGCTGTACTGCGAGAAATGCTCCCGGTTCTACCCGATTATGGAGGAGATCCCGATAATGCTCCCCGACGACCTGCGCGACAAGGAGCAGGAGACCGAGTTTCTCGGCAGGCACTCCGGGTCGCTCCCCGAAAAGATAACCGCGCGCGCGAACCCGTGGCACCTGTGACCGCATGCGAAATCTCTAAATCATCCACATGCGCGCGCGCCGTTGCTATTGTCTCCTAACCTGCCCCGCGGCATGAGGGATTTTGACGGGGCCGACTCTGCGGGAATCGAGCGCATCAGGGAGCGCTTTGTGCGCGCGTGCGGGCTGTACGGGTACGGGCTCGTGGATCCCTCGCCGCTTGAGAGCCTCTCGACCCTGGAGACCCGGTCGGGGCCCGCAATCAGGGACGAGATATACCACTTTGAGGACAAGGGCGGCCGCCGGGTGGCCCTCCGCTTTGACTTTACCATGGGGCTTGCAAGGCGCGCCGCGCAGCAACGCTCGGAGAGGCTGCCCTCCAAGGTCGCCAGCTTTGGTGGCGTGTTCAGGTACGACGAGCCGCAGCAGGGCAGGTACAGGTACTTTCACCAGTGGGACATGGAGGTGTTCGGCAGCCCCTCCGCGGACGCGGACGCGGAGATAATCGAGGCCACGTCCCTGCTGTTCGAGTCCCTCGGGATGAAAAAGGGCGTCTCGATACGGGTCTGCCACCGCGGGCTGGTAGAGTCCCTGGTGCGCAGCGTCTTCGGGCAGGAGACGCCTGCAGGCGAGATGTCAGAGATCCTGCGCGCCATGGACAAGGCCGCAAAAAAGCCGAGGGATGTAATAATATCCGAGTATGCGGACGCCGCCGGAGGCGGCGGGCGCCCGGACCGCGCCGCCATGCTAGGCGAGCTGCTCGAGTATGCCTCCATGCGCGGAAGCGCGGACGAGATAGCCGGCAGGCGGGGGGAGATCTCGTCGCTGGACGGGTGGGACGATCTCGCGTCGCTGTCCGACTCGCTTGGGAGCCGCGGCGTGGGCTGCGCCGTGATAGACCTTGGAATCGTGCGGGGGCTTGACTATTACTCCGGGATGGTCTTTGAGGTGTTCGATGACAGTGATGATGATGGTGGTGGTGATGACGGCGGCGACGGGCGGCCCTCCCGGTACGGCTCGCTTGCCGGGGGAGGCAGGTACGACGCGCTGATGAAGGCCTTTGACAGGCCCGACCTCGGGGCCGCCGGCGTTGCAGGCGGGGTGGAGCGCACGATGCTTGCGATGCGCCGCAGGGGGCTGCTTGACGGTGACCGTGACGGCGGCTCCGCCCGGGCCGGCCCTGCAGCGGCGGCGGACCTGGTCGCCGTGGTATGCGCCACGCCGGACGCCAGGGGGGCGGCCGCCGGAGTCGCGTCGGCCCTGCGCCGCGGCGGCATTACAACCGAGTTTGACATTGCGGGGCGCCCCCTCAGAAAGCAGATGGCCTCTGCGTCCCGCGCGGGCGCCCATACCGCCATAATCATAGGAACCGAGGAGGTGCAGAGCGGGCAGGCGCTGCTCCGCATGATGGATACCGGGGAGCAGCGCGCGGTAAGACTCGAGGAGCTGACAGGCGACCCGGCCTCAGTCATTGCGCGCGTCAGCCAAGAAAGGCCCTTGTGAGCATCATTATCTCGGGCCCCGTCGTGAGGGATCCGACCACTATCGCGTTGTTGTTTGCAAGCATGCCGGAGGCCACGTACGGTATCCCGTTGTTTATGGACGCGTGCTCTATGCCGCGCACCCCCAGCAGGTTGGCAAACGCCTTCATCTCCTCCTCGTCGGTCTCCGGATGGACCGCCGCGCCCGCGTTGTTAGCTGCCATTACGGACCCCGTCTGGTACATGCCGGCTATCCCGCCCTGCATGACCTCCACCCCCAGCGTGTCGGATATGGCATCGCACTCCCCCCTTGAGAGCCAGGGGGACGCTATGGCGCCCCTGTCGTTTGCGCACACCAGGTTGCCGAGCGCCGTGAACTTGGAGTCAAGCACGCCCACGTTGAGGCCGGTCTCCGACTTGAGCATGTCGTACTCGTCCTCAAACGCCGTCCTGGGGAGCATGATCCCCGAGTTGTTCATCACAAGCAGGGTGCCAAGCAGCCTGGTGTTTGCCACCGACGCGTTCACGCGGCGCTCCACCCCCAGGTGCCCTGCAAGCCTGTCGGCCTTTTCGGGCGCAAACCCGCTTGGCAGGAGCAGGACCGAGTCGTTTGCGGCCGCGTACACGCCCACGTTGGGCCCCCGGTACAGGTCGTACTTTATGATGTCCACGCGAAACATGGGCGGCGGTGCGTTATGAACCTAGGGGATTCGGGGCCGGTGCCGCGTCCTGCGCCGCGTGTCCCCCTGTTCCTGCCCTGCGCGGCGTGCCGCCCCCGCACCGTTTATCTTTAAATAGCAACGCCTCGCCTGTATCTTCATGCCGATAGCAGAAAACTTTCCCGAGGGCCTGGAGCCCATAGGCAAGATCGAGACGGCCGACGGCCAGTTCCACTTTGTGTGGGGCCCCGGCAAGGACAAGAACGCGGACGGATCGCCGGCGGAGGTACTCTCCGACGAGGAGGTAAAGTCCGCGTACGCGGCGCGCGGCGAGGAGCAGGTCCCGCTCGGCGTCAGCGGGACGATGGTCGCAGTCGACTGGGACTCGTGCGTGGCAGACGGCGCCTGCATAGAGGCGTGCCCCGTCCAGGTCTTCCAGTGGTACCGCACGGAAAAGGACATCCCCGCCAAGGACGCGCCGGGGCAGTACTTTGAGGGCACGGGCAGCTCAGTCAAGGACGAGAGGGCCGACTTTACCGACAAGGCCGACCCCATCAGGGAGCACGACTGCATATGGTGCATGGCGTGCGTCTCAGTATGCCCGCCCCAGGCCATAAAGGTGGACCAGTCGAACCTGGAGGCGCACGAAAAGGCGGCCGGGACCTTTGTAAAGATGGAGGCCGGCACGCCGAACCCGCACTCGCACGACTGACGCCGCTTTAGTTTCGACTAATTTTATTTAGATTTAAATAATAATCACAGGCACGTGGGATCATGCCAATAGACGAGAAATTTGTAGAGAATCTTGAAGTCATCGGCAAGACCAGCCACGCGGATGGGGAG
Organism: Nitrososphaerota archaeon; assembly: GCA_028820595.1. GTDB lineage: Archaea > Thermoproteota > Nitrososphaeria > Nitrososphaerales > Nitrosopumilaceae > Nitrosopumilus. Next base: position 7,437 of record JAPPIP010000138.1, read on the forward strand.
AACAAGCACTTCATCTGGGGGCCTGGTAACACCGAGGGCGACGCATTCTCCAACGACGATGTCAAGGCCGCATACGAGGAGCACGGCGAGGAGCAGGTTCCGCTCGGCATCCACGGCACCACCGTGGCAGTCGACTGGGACTCGTGCGTCGCCGCGGGCTCGTGCATGAGCGTCTGTCCCGTGCAGACATTCCAGTGGTACCGGACCGAGCAGGACATTGCTGCGGCCGACTGCCTGGATGCCACCTTTGAGGGCACGGGCCTGACGGAACAGGACGAGCGCCTGGACTACTCCGACAAGTCACAGCCGATCAGGGAGCACGACTGCACCCAGTGCATGGCATGCCAGGAGGCATGTCCGACGCACGCAATCCTGATAGAGCCGTCATACCTCGAGTATCACGAGAAGGCAGACGGGACCTTTGTCAAGATGCAGGGCAGCTCGGTCAACCCGCACGCACACGATTAGAGGATATCTCCTCTGACTTTTTTTCCATTTGCCGTGCGCACGTGGCCGCATGTACGTACGCGCGCACGCGCACGTGCGGACTACTGCACGTCAGGCTTCCTGCGGGCCGCAGTGCAACAAATTTTAACCGCAAGTGGGCGTGTCTTCCTGCAGAGGTCGCCTAGTTCGGTAGGGCGCGGGCCTTGAGAGCCTGTGTGCGAAAGCACGCGGGGGTTCAAATCCCTCTCTCTGCGCTACATGTAGGGCAGAAATACCTATATTCAAGGCGCGCATAACATATGGGATGCATGCGCAGCCGCTGCCCAGGGCGCTTGACACGGGGTCGGAGTCCGTGCGGCAATTTCTGAAGGGCTTCCACAGCGAGGCCACAAAGGTGGGGTACGCGCGCAAGCTTTGCCAGTTTTTGGACGCGTGCGGAATGACATCCGACGATTTGCTGGCCGAGGCGCGCGGCAAGCCGGCGAGTGTGCAGCGGCTCATGATAGACTACGTGGAGGAGCGCAAGGGCCAGGTGTCCGGCTCCACGATAAACCAAGTCATGGCGGCCCTCAAGCACTTTTTTGAGATGAACGACGCCGAGGACGCGATATCCTGGAGGAAGATCGCAAAGGTGATGCCCCGCGTCCGCAAGACCGGCAGCGACCGCGCGCCCACCATACAGGAGATACGGCAGATGCTGGACGCGGCCGACATGCGCCTGCGGTGCATCATACTGACGTGCGTCAGCTCCGGGGTGCGGGTGGGGGCGTTTGAGGACCTGTGCTGGGGGGACGTCACGCCCATGGCAAAGGACGGCTCCCGGGACGAGGTCAGCGCAGCCCGGATTGCCGTGTACAGGGGCTCCGTAGAAGAGTACGTCACGTTCGTGAGCCCGGAGTGCTACGACACGCTGCTCAAGTACAGGGCAATGCGCGAGGACGCCGGCGAGAGGGTGACCGACGCGTCCCCGCTCATACGCGACTCCTGGGACTCTCACCCGTACCGCAAGGCCGAGGAGAAGAAGGACCCGGCGGTGGCAACCCCGCTTGCCTCCAAGACCATCTCAAACATGATGTTCAAGTTCCTCAACAGGATAAACATGCGCAACAAGAGGCACGCGCAGGCGGCTGGGCACGAGTTCAAGCAGATCCACGGGTTCCGCAAGTACTTTAAGACCAACGCGGAGCGCACCATGAAGACCATCGACGTGGAAAAGCTGATGGGCCACGCAGAGGTAAGTGTTAACCTGATTTGGGCCGTCTAGACGTACCTTGCAATCTCTTGGAGAT
>JAPPIP010000076.1:0-2705 GCA_028820595.1 Nitrososphaerota archaeon
CAAGGTGGCCGAACGGCAACCCCCGCATATCATCTCAAGGGTTAATTGGGGGCCCTGAAAGTGCCAACCACGTGGCCTTTGTAGTACAGTGGTTAGTATAGAGGATTGTGGATCCTCGGACAGGGGTTCGATTCCCCTCAAAGGCCCCTCCATCACCACATGCAGCCCTTCTGCACGGGCTTGATCCCGTTTGTGAAATCTAGAGGCGTGCGTGCGGGGGAGGGGGAAGAGAGACGACGCGCATGATTCCCGGAGCCGGGCGCACACGCTGCAGCACCGCGGAGCACGGGCTAGAATATGCCGAACTTGCTTGACTCCATCTCCTCTTTTATGGCGAGCTTGAACCGGGGCGTGTCGCCATCGCCGGATGCCGCGACGTTTCTCTCAAGCCACGTGAGGAACTTCTTGTCAGGCCCCTTGCCCCTGAGGCCGTCAAAGTCCGCGGGGCCCATAACCTCGCGGAGTTTCTGTACGAGGGACCTGTTGACGCTCAGCACGAAAAAGTGCCACCCGAATGCAAACTCCGAGTCGGTCATGGCAAACTCGTCCTCCGTGTGCGTCATCTGCTCGAGCATGACCATCTGCCTGGCCAGGGCCTTGCTGGCGCTGTCGTAGTCGACTGCAGAGACGTTGATGTTGAGCCTCCCGTCCCCAAAGTCTCCCGCGCCCGTTGCCATACGTGAAGTATGCCCGCCGCCGATAAAAATATTGCACCGCCCCTAGGGATCCCTTTGCTGTTCCCTTGTCAGCAGGTGGTCAAAGTCTATGTCAAAGTTCATCTTCATCAGCTTTACGTACGTGGATATGGGCTCCGGTATCTCCTCGCCGCACGCTATGCCCAGCCGCCACGCGTTCGCCCATATGGTCAGGGTCTGTATGATGGTCAGAAACCTGTCGTTTGCGGTGCCGGGGGGCCCCAGCGCCTTCGTGTACCTCTCCGCGTGCTCCCATGCCGTAACAAAGTCCACGCAGTCCCTCTTGAATACGGCCCTCAGCTGCTCGCCCACGTCTTTTGCAGGCCGGAGGGGGGTCTTGCACATGACGTACGGAAAGTCCACGGCGTCCGGCAGGCATCCGGGCAGCGGGCCCCACACGGTGAGTATTCGCGTGCCATCGCCAAGCGAGCCGAACCTCTCTGCCATCGCGTCGATGAGGTCCGAGTCGTTTGCAAACCAGAACAGTATCACTGTCGCGTCCGACATGTCCGCGTCGCGTATGTCGGCGCACTCGAACCGGTACCTGTCGCGCATGCCCGCACCCTGCGCGGCGTCACCCACCTGAACCCCCCCCTCGAGCATGGCGCGCGCGTCGCGAATCTTTGACGCGTCAGAGTCCACGCCCACCGCGCGCCTGGCGCCAAACTCTGTGAGCGCGATTCTGATGCCCTCTGCGGATCTGCCGCATCCGAGGTGGTACACCGTGTCGCCGGCGCCGAGCCCTGCCAGCCTGAACATGTCCCTGAGTGATCGCCGGCTCAGCTCGGCGTCCGTGCCGCTCAGCATGTCGTCCGGAAGAGTCCTTAGGTATTCTTCTATCTTCAATTGTCAAGTTACCGACGCCGACGCCCGTCTTTTTTTTCTTTGTGCGGGCCTGCCGGCACGCGCGCACGCAGCTGCCGGCGCGCCGCGGCGCGCCGCCCCCGCCTGCCGCCGGTCCTACTCCCTTATGCTCTCCAGCTTTGATACTGCCTGCCAGAGCTGCGTCCTTACGTACGAGGGCATGTTGGGATCCTGCGTGACGTCATCAAGCATGCTGATTGCGTTTGCCGCCCTGACTGACAGCGAGTACTCTGTGCCGTTGAGCTCGGTTATCAGTTCCATGATGGATTTCTTGATGGTTTTGGGGGTGGTGCCGCTCTCCGCTATCTGCGTGAGCGTCTCCAGGGAGTCCTTCATGGCCTCCCGGTTCTGTGCATCGTCTGCCATGTATGACTCGTCTTTTTAGGTAGTAATATAGTTAAAGACGCCCGGGCCTTTTTGGCGCCGTCACACCTCTACGAAGAGGCTGCCTGATTCTACCGTCACCTTGTACGAGCCCAGGTCCCGTATGGGCGCCGGAAACTTTGAAAGCTTGCCCGTGGCGCAGTCAAACTCCGCCTTGTGCCACCCGCATACTATGGTGCCGCACGCGCCGCCGCCCTCGCCCTTCCCTTCTTCCTGCCTCAGCGTGCCCTCCGAGAGGGACGCCCCGGAGTGCGTGCACGTGTCGTCAGTCGCGTAATAGCTGCCGTCTACGTTGGCCACCAGTATGTCGAGTCCGTTGACGGTGGCCTTTAGCATGCCGCCGGATGCGATGTCCGACTCGCTGCATACGAGGTGCCTTCCCATGGATTTTGTTTTTAACTCTGGCGTCTTAAGTCTTGCCACGGGGCGCGTGATGGTGAGGGTTCGCAGGGTTCGTGAAGAGGATCGCGGGTTTGTCCTGGGGTACTGCCAGGACACGTTTGGCTGGGGCGACTACATAGGCGGCGTCTGGGACGACTGGCAGTCTGACGGGGAGTTTTTGGCGTGCGAGGACTGCGCGCCCGCATCCCCTTCGCCGCCAGGACCCGTCGGTGTCTGCCACATGCACATGTCACCCGGACAGGCCTGGATAGAGGGAATACGGGTCCATCCGCAGCACCGCCGCCGCGGTATCGCCACGTTCCTTGTGAGGGAGGCCGAGCAGATGGCGCTTCGGCGGCTGCGGCCGCTGTTACAACAACA
>JAPPIP010000076.1:2805-9134 GCA_028820595.1 Nitrososphaerota archaeon
CAGCAGCAGCAGCAGCAGCAGCAGCAGCAGCGACAGCAACAGAGCCGCCCCGGCCCCCCGCCTCGCGACGTGGCCGAGGATGGCGGGCTGGCGTCCGCCATGATAATCGACGCCAGGAACGAACCGTCACTTGCAATGGTGCGGCTGCTCGGATACGAGGTCACGAGCGCGTGGACGTACCACAGGCTGTCCCCGCGCCGTCCCGACGCCGGCGCGCGCCGCAAGATCACCGCTCTGCGCGATCTCGACTGCGCCGCGTACCCGCATTTTGTAAGGGAGTGGAGGTGGTTTGAGACCCGCAGGCTGGGCGCGCGCGGCGCCCTCCCAGAGGATCCCTCCGTTGTAGTCACGGCGCGCCCCGCGCGGCCGGACGGCGGGGCCCCGGATGGTGGCGGCGCCAGGGCGGCGGCCGTCGCCGTGCTTGCGGCCGGCAAGACGGTCGACGGCCCAGGCCGGACCCTGTACGCCACGCTCTATCCGGGCGCGGATCCTGCCGGCACGGATGAGATGATTGCATTTCTGGCCGGCGCGGCGGCCTCCGGGTCGTGCGCGTCGGCCAACGTCTTTACGCTGGGCGGGCTGCCGCCCGGTTGCCGGGAGCGGCCGCGGCACTTTTTTGAGTTCTACCTGGTGAACAAGAGGCTGGCATGAGCGCGGCGCCCGTCACGACGGCACCTTTCTTACCGTGTTGCGGATGGAGCCGAGCCCCTCTATCTCCATGTCGATGGTGTCCCCGTCCTCCAGGTACGGGGTGCCGGGATTCTTCAGCGCGACGCCGGCAGGCGTCCCTGTCGATATGACGTCCCCCGGCTCGAGGCTCATGACCCTCGAGAGCTTTGATATTATCTGCGGTATCTTCAGCAGCATCATTCCTGTCGACGAGTCCTGCCTGGCCTCCCCGTTGATCCTGGTGGCGAGCCTCAGGCCGTGCGGGTCGGCTATCTCGTCTGCCGTGGTGATCCAGGGCCCGCAGGGCGCAAAGTCGTCAAACCCCTTTCCCCTGGTAAACTGCTTGTCCTGGAACTGTATGTCGCGGGCCGAGACGTCGTTTAGTATCATGTACCCGAACACGTACTCCAGGGCCTCCTCGGCGGCAACGTTCTTGCACCTGCCACCGCCGGCGCCGTTCCCGACCACCACTGCAAGCTCGACCTCGTAGTCGAGCTGCCTCACAAAGTCCGGGCACCGTATCTCCGCGCCCGTGCCCGTCAGGGCGGTCCTCGGCTTTATGAACAGCACGGGATCCTCGGGGGCGTCGAGTCCCTGCTCCCTTGCGTGGTCCGTGTAGTTGAACGTGAGGCATACTATCTTGCCGGGGCTCGGGAGGGGGGCCAGCAACTCGTAATCTGACACGTGGCTGTTGTACGGGATCTCCTTCTGCCTCGTCTTGTCGTACCACCCGCCAAAGAGGAACTCTGCAACGTCTCGCGGTATGGGAACGCCGGTGGCAAACGTAATGTCGTCCCTGGTCGCGATCCTGCCGTCTTTGTCCACAAACCCGTACGTCTCCCTGTACGACCACTTGTCGGACCGCTCGTTTTTGCGCGGCATAAGGCGGGCTATTCTCATGTCTAACCGTGCGTAAAGATCACGCGCCTGCCGGTGTCCTTCCTGCAGTATCCGAACCTGACAAACTGGATCTCCGCGCCCTCCTCCACGTTTTCAAAATGCGGCTCAGTATAAACTTCTGTCTCCTCCAGGCTGTTCTCGTCAAACTCATCCCCGTCAAACGGCCTCTTTGGTATGGTAAGCCTTATCCTTATGGCATCCTTTCTGGAGACCCACTGCATCTTGGCGTCCTCTGCTGTCTCCTGCTTTTTCTTCTTTGCCGGCTCTGCCGCGGCCTCGGCCTGCAGCGCCCCCTTTTTGGCAGGCGGCATCTCTATCCTCATCTTTTCAAAATAGTCCAGTATGTCGCCTGCCCCGAACGGCTCGTCTATGCCCGTGACGTATCTTGCGTATGCGTCCACGTCCTCCTCCCTGCTTTTGTAGCCGCTACCGCTGTCGCCATACGGGATGCTCCTTGTGCCGCTGCCAAAACCGTGGCGTGTCACACCGCCGCCACCGCCGCTCCCGACCCCGCCTTTGGCGTCACGTCCCGGCAGCCCAGTTATGACCACGTATGCCAGGCCCAGCAGCCTTACTATGGAGCCCTCCTCCAGCCTGTCAAAGTCGCCGCCGGGTATGTACACGTCGCCGCTTGCAGGCATCATCCTCTTTCCCATTTCTCCGTGCAGCGGATGGTTCGGCACCTCTGCCCGACCTTCCATCTGCTTTTGCGCCCCCGCGCCGTCCAGTATCACGAGTCTCCTCGGGTTCATTGCCATGAACAGCCTGGTGCTCTGCGCGTCTATCATGCTGCGGTTTATGGACTCGAGCGTCTCGAAGGGCGCTACCGTGTCCGCCTTTGTCATCCCAAGCGACTCGATGAACTTTCTTACCGCCTCGGGCCTTATCCCCCTGCGCTTGAGGCCGCCCAGGGTCGGAACCCTGGGATCGTCGTATCCGGTTATGCGGCCGTCCTCCATCAGCGGCTTTATCACCCTCTTTGATGTCGGCATCCCCTCAAAGGCCAGCCTTGAAAAGTAGTGCTGCCTGGGCCTCCTCATTCCCAGCGCGTCGAGTATCGCGCCGATCAGCTCGGCCCTCGTCTCGAACTCCTTTGAGCGGAACGCGTGCGTGATGCCGTGTACGCTGTCCTCCACTGCCACTGCCATGTCGTAGCTCGGCCAGACCCTGTATTTGGCGCCCTGCCTGTAGTGCGGCGTGCTGATTATGCGAAACAGCACGGGGTCGCGCATCACGGCGTTGTCGGCCTTCATGTCGCCGCGGAACCTCATCACGGCGTCGCCGGCCTTGATCTTTGCACTGTGCATCTTGCTCCACCTCTTGTAGTGCTCGTCGGGGTCGTCCTTTCTGCAGCACTTGCACTCGGCCCGCTCCCTGCGGTTCCTGCTGATGGCATCCTTTTTGCAGGTGCAGACGTACGCCATGCCTGACGTTATCAGCCTCTCCCCCTTCTCGTACATGATCTCTATGTCGTCTGACGTGTACCTGACGTCCTCTTTCTTGAACTCGAGCCCCAGCCACTCGAGCCCCACGTTGATTCCGGCAAGGTACTCTTTTCTCTCGGCGTCGGGGTTCGTGTCGTCGATTCGCAGTATGCACCTGCCGCCGTACTTGGCCGCATAGTCCCAGTTTATGATGGCCGCCTTTGCGTGGCCTATGTGGGGGTACCCGTTGGGCTCTGGGGGAAAGCGGGTGACGACGGCCCCCTGCTGCGCGCCCTCGAGCTGCGGAAGCCATGCGCCGGGAGCATCGTCCTGGCTTGGCGGCCCGTCCGCATCCGGTTCTGCCTGTTGCGCGCCAACTTGCCGCCTTGCCGCCTCCAGCCTTCTGTCCTGCTCGTCGGCAGGCATGGCGTTTACCTGCGACACCACGTCTGCTACGATTCTTGACACCCTGGGAATCGAGTCGCGGAGATCCCGCCTTGTCCCGAGTATCTTTCCCAGTATGTTCTTGTCTCTGGTCCGGCCGCCGTGCGCCGCGGCGTTCTCCAGCGCCAGATACGTAATGTGGGTCCTCAGCTGCTCGTCACTGCCGCCATCGTCGGCGGCATTCATGCCGGGTTCCGTATGTGGCTGTTTGGATGGCGGCGACTCTGATTGCGGCGACTCTGATGCCATCGCTCACACACTTCTCTTTACGACAAAGTCCAGCAGGGCCTCTATCTCCCTTCTTGCCCTCCTGTTTGGATAGGATGCCAGGCTGCCCCTTGCCTTCTCCGCGTGCTGCATGGCCATCTTCCTTGCCCTCTCTTCCACCCCGAGCTCGCGTACGGACTCGACTGCGCTGTCAAGCATTGACCTTGACGCGCGCGGGTTCCCAAGCGCGCTTGATATCGTCCTTCGGTGCTTGGTGCCGGACGACGCCTTGATTGCCATCAGTATGGGAAGCGATTTCTTGCCCTCCCTGATGTCGTTTCCCACGGGTTTTTTCGTGACTGACGCGTCGCCCGTCACCCCTATCAGATCGTCTGTTATCTGGAATGCGATTCCGAGGCTGCGCCCGAACCGCGAGAGGTTCTTGACGTCCGACGCCCCCGCGCCGGCGCATATGGCGCCCATCGCGCACGACACGTCGAAGAGGGCCGCGGTCTTCTTGCCTATCATCGTAATGTACTCCTTTTGGGACGGCAGCCTCTTTGCCTCTGCCATCTTGATGTCGAGCATCTGGCCCTCGCACACGTCGACGCACGCCGTCGCAAGGCGCGATACGAGCTCGTGCGTCTGCCTCTCCCTTTTGGGGTCGTCGGGACCGGCGCCCCTTCTGCCCCCCCTTCCGGCAAGCGTCTGGTACGCCTTTGAGAAGAGTATGTCGCCTGCGAGTATGGCCACCGGCACGCCGAATCTCTTGTGGACGGTGGGCACGCCGTGGCGCACGTCGTCGTTGTCCATTATGTCGTCGTGAAGCAGGGTAAAGTTGTGCACCATCTCGACTGCCGACGCCGCCCGGCGGGCGTCTGCCGCGCTGCCTCCGAGTATCTGGCAGCTCTTTATCACCATGTAGGGCCTCAGGCGCTTTCCCCCGTGTATGATCAGGTGCCTTGCCGCCCTGTACAGCTCGTCGGGGCTTCCGGCCAGGTTTCTTGTCAGGTGCGCGTCCACCGCGCGGGCGGTCCTCTTCATGCTGTGGCCCGCGCCCCCGACGCCAGCGCCGCCCCGCGCCCCCGCCTTCTTCATTGCTCGACCAGCCTCCAGGACTCTTTTGGCATGTGGCTTGATATGGCGCCAAGAAGCGGGCCCTTTACCTCCGCGGTCATCCACGGATCCAGTACTCCGGCGTGCTTTTCGAGCGCCGCGCGGTCGGATCTGTCAAGCAGGTACAGGGCCACCAGCATCCACGGGCAGTACGCGCCGGGGTTCTCGGCCGCGTCGGCCGCCGCCTGGCCTGCCGACACGGTGCGGACTCCGTCTATCTCGCCCCTTACCTGCACCACGTCTGACGCGTCGCGTATGGTGCCGACCAGCGTGCCGCATATCTCGTTCTCGGATCCTATGTCTTTGTACGGCACGTGGTACTCGAACTTGTGCAGGTAGTCAAACTCGGCCGTAACCCCGAGCTCCTCTGGCATCCGCCTCTTGCATGAGGACACGTAGGTCTCCGACTCGCGCGGGTGGCTTGCAAAGGTGCCGTCCCAGTACCCGGGCCAGAGCATCTTCTCCCCTGCGCGCCGCCCCAGTATCAGGCCGCCGCTCTTCTCCTCAAACAGCAGGGCGGTAAACGCCCTGTGCAGCTTGCCGTCAGGCAGGTGGCACTTGACCTTTTCCTCCATGCCGATGGGGTTGTCGTGCTCGTCGACCAGTATTACGTACTCTGCATGCGGCTTGTCCTGGCCCGCGGCAGCGGTGGTGGTGGCAATCGTAGCGTTCGCGGCTGCAGTCATTCTACCTGATCCTCCTCTTGGCCCTCTTGGGTGCCGTCCTTTTACTTTTTTTCCTTTTCCCATCCTTTGTGGCGGTGTCCGCCTCAAAGAGCGTCCCCCGGAACCCACCGGATGCCGCCGCGTCCCGTATCCTTCTTGGGTGGTTGCCGTTTACGAGCGCGACCTCCATGCCGTATCCGGCAATGCGGGCGGCCTCTGCCACCTTGCGTGCCATTCCGCCCGTCACGTCCATCGTGCCGCCCTCTGGGGAGCTGAGATCCGACGCCGCCGCCCGGCCCGCGCCTGCGGGTACGCGCTCTACCAGCCTCTTTGACTCCATGTCCGTATAGAGCCCGTCCTCGGCGAGCGCAAATATGCAGAGCCTCGGCCTTGCAATGCGCGCCACGTGTGACATTATCTTGTCGCCGGACAGGATGTACGTCTTGGAGCCGTCCCCGTACCATACCGCGTCCCCGTACGTGACGGGGGTCATCTCCGATGCGGCAGCTATGTCTGCAACCTCGCGCACCCTTGAGGGGATGGGCCTCGGACCTGTCATGAACCCGGAGGGCGCCATCGCGTAGGGCCTGAGGCCGCCCCTGAGCAGCTCCTCGAGGATTATCAGGTTCAGCTGCACCATGGAGTTCTTTACCACCGAGACGCCCTTCGGGTCATAGTCGCGCTCTGCAGTATGCATGTCGTACTTGACTGACCAGTAGTGTCCAAACGACCCCCCTCCGTGCACTATGATTGCCGGCTCCTCGATCCTTGCAATCGCCCTTGCCATGCTGGCAATCCTGGGCCTCGACGCGGAGAGCGGCTTTGACTTGTCGGTTATCACCGAGCCTCCAAGCTTTATGAGAATCAATTATGCATCTTCCGGGCATTCGGTTAAAAAAGTATT
>JAPPIP010000127.1 GCA_028820595.1 Nitrososphaerota archaeon
CGCCGCCGAAGCCGCCGCCGTGATCGACCGATCGGGCTACTTTTGGTTTGACTGTTTATCGCGTCGATCTCCCCGTCCGCTTTCGTCAGCGCCTCGTAGTCGGCGTTCTGCATGTGGAGTGCGGCGAGCTCCCGCAGCTCGCCGCGGCGCTCTAGGTGCGGCTGCGCGGCTATAGCGACCTCCTCGGGCACGACAGAGACGCGGTTGCCATTGTCATCGTACGCGTGCATCGTGGGAACCTCCGTTATGGCGTCTGCCAGGCTGCCCTGTATGACGCCCGTGAACGCGGTCATCACCCCCACGTATACCACAAAGCCGAGCAGCATCATGCCCAGTATCGCGGGTCCCTGCAGCAGGAACGCGGGCCTGTCCTTCACGGTGTCACGCGCACGGCCGGGATAAAAGGCGCAATATGCACCGAGCGGCCGTTAATGGTGTCCACGCGTAACGGCGGCAATGAACCCTCGGGGCGGCGGCACCGAGGCGATGCCGGGGTTCGCGTCTCTGTGCGGTTTGTCGTCACCGTACGCGGCTCAGCGCCAAACGCCGTTTTTGTCTGACGCGAGCCCAAAGGTAACATTTAACAGAAGCTTCCTTCTTTACCATGTATGAACAAAACCACACTGGCAAACTTCATCAAATTCTTGGAGAGCAACGACTTGGCGCAGTTTGACATAATGGGTGATGGCGCCGACCAGTTTTCAAACAGGTTCAAGATTCAAAAGTACGTGTTTTTGGCCCAGAGACTTGGGCTCAAGCTGCCGTACAAATATGACATCTACCTTTACGGGCCTTATTCCAAGCAGCTTACGGGCGCCTACTATTATCTGGCGCGAAACCGAGATAAATACGAGATGACAGACGGAGGGCTTGACGAATCGTTTGACGCAGACAGGTTCCTGCGCGTCACAAAGGACAAAACCACAAAGTGGCTTGAGATTGCTGCCACGCTGATCGACATAAATCCCCACTGCACGGACAGGGAGGAGCTTCTCAAGCAGGTCAAGCGCATAAAGGACGAGCCCGAGCCCGGATACATCTCCAAAGTACTCTGCGAGTTGGAAGAACTGAGACTAGTCTAACGATTCCGTGATCTTTAGTTTGGTGGTTCTGTCACCATCCTTGCGCAGTTCGTATTCATAGTCCAAGATCTTTGGGTTATAAAGTATTTTTGTGTCGACGGTGAAAAAGAACTTGGAATTTGGATCTGCCAAGACTTGGGAAAGTATCAACGTGTCGTTCGGATCCAGCCAGTCGTCAATGTTCTCCAGATTCGACATGTGCTGCGACACGCGTCTATCAACTCCCGGAAGGCATGAATGATCAATGTGATAGACAGAAAACAGCGAGTGATATTTTTGCAAGCGATCGGGCAGCTCGTCAGATTGGGATTTCCCCAAGATTTTGGCAGTAATTTCGCCCAGAACCAGCTGGGGCACAAGTATGCGATAGCTGCCGTTCTGTAGCTTGTAAAACAGGCGCTTGACATCACTCGCGTCATCATCTTCGAATATCAGCGAAAGAAAATAGTGTGTGTCGACGTATGCCCTGGACGTTCCTCCCGCATCGCCCGCGCCTTTTCTGGGGCTCCGGGTCATCGCGCCGCATCTCACGAACCGCGGCAGTTACGTGCGGTGAATACGCGCATCATGGACATCGCGCATCAATGTTAATACGGGGCATAAAAGTGGCGCCGACGGCGCAGTGCAGGCCCGCTACCCGCAAAAGCGCGCACGCGCCGCCCGCCCGGGATTCCGTACGTCGGAGCGCGGGCCCGGCTTTGTGCATGTGTGATGCGGCTTCCAAACGCGGCGGCCTGGAACAGGCCGTCTGCCTCCCGCCCGAGTATCTCGCCCACTGCCACAAAGTCGGGGCGGAACCCCATGGGCAGTCCGGGGTGTCGTCGGGTTCCGGCGCACAACCTTTCCCACTCCGCGACAGCAGCAGCTCCAGTGCCGCGAAGCGGCGCGGTGCATAAATGGCGGGAGCTGCCACCCGGTGACATGAGACCGGGGGCCGGGACCTGATTGCCGCGCCTGCGTCCGTTCTCACCGCCCGGGCCGCCCGCTACAAAATACGTACACCCGACACCCTCGCTGTCCGCCCACCTGCAGGGACTGGCCCGGGGGCGCCCCGAGGACCACATAGTGTGGACGTGGCCGGAGGGCGTGGACCTGCAGGCCGCGCTGAGAAACCTGCACGCCGGCAGGTGCTGGTGCGGCAGCCCCCCGGCCCCGCGCGTCCAGTGGACCGACGGCGGCTGGGCGTGCTCCCGGGAGCACCAGCGCGCGTGGTGGCGCCAGTTCGAGTTCTGGCACGACGTGCGCGTGCGCGTGCTTGACCGGGACGGCTGGGAGTGCCGCGCGTGCGGCGCCGACCTGGGGGCGGGCGCCCAAGTCGACCATATCGTGCCGGTCACGGACGGCGGCCCGATGTGGGACCGGGGCAACATGCAGTCGCTCTGCACCGAGTGCCACGTGTCAAAGACCGCCGACGACCTGAGGCGCCGCACCGCCGAGGAGCGGCGCCGGCCGCCGGCCGGGGTGCGGCCGCTCGAGCATTACGGCGGGACGGACTGATCTTTCGGACGGCCTGGTCGTGCGCCCTCCCCCTCCACGGCATGCCCAATGAGGGCCGCCCGTGGCCGGACGCGAACGCGCGATACGGGCTACCCTTTCAACAGGTAGAGTATCTGCAGGGACGCCCCGTCTTTCTTCAATGAATTTGGCAGTATCTTGTCGCCCTCCCGCATCCTGCTTCTCATCACGCCGCAGCATACGGGCATCCTGTGGCCTTGGCCCGGATAGCCCCCCGCCATTCTGTGAAGTTCTCCGGCCTGTACGACCATGGAGGACTTGCCGCTTTTCACGGCCTTGTCCAGAATCTCGTCTAGGCGTTTCCGAAAGTCATCACTGGTCGGGGGGTCGCCGTCTGCGGGCATTGATCACACTACGTAGCGTGCGTCTTAAAATTTTTGTTAGTGGGCGGGGGCGAGGCATAAGCCGTGACCTCATCTCCAACCCGGCCGCCTGACGACGGCCGGATTGCAGGCGCATGATTGCAACACGCCTGAGCCCCCGGGGCTGGCACGCCGCGCGCGTATATTAGTTTTTGAGGCCGATATCGCTTCCAATTTGGCCGCCTCGCACAAAAAATCGGGCCCTCCGAACGGTGGCGACAAGGCACGGGTTTGGTTCTGTGTGGTGCCCTTTCACTTGTCGGGGGGTCCCATCACGCGCATGCCTGTGAAATCAAGAAGACCGTATCTTCTGAAGCTTGGCCAGCTCCCGGCGCCTTCCGCGAGAGGCCAGCCCCCGCCAGCTTGCCGGTCCCAAAACCTCGCAACGAATTTAACCCAACATGGGGGGATTTGGGGCCATGGAGGAGCTTATGAGACTTGAGGGGATTGAGCTGCGCTTTGTCGTGAACCGTATATCGGACCAGCTTGACGGGCGCCACCGCGTCGACAGCATCTGCGTCATCAGGGAAGACAGCATGCTCTTCAGGCTGCGCCACCCTGCAAAAGACGATCTGTTTCTGATGGTGTCGACTTTTGGAGTATGGATATCGTCACTCAGACTAGACCGGGCAGGAATAAGCGTGCAGTCTGCCCTGATGGAAAATATGCCGGATCATGATTCTTTCGGCGCAACTGTCAAGTCACGATATGGGCGCGCATCTTTGCCCATAGCAGAGAAAACACCATTACATGACAAGATGTGCGACAGCCTCTTGCAAACGAGGCTCGTCGGCATAGAGCAGCCGGGAGCCGAGCGTGTGGCATACCTGACATTTGAGGGGCCGGGCGGCGAGTTAGTAATGGCCGTGGAACTGCCTGGACGCGGCAACATCGTACTGTGCAGCGGCAGGCCGGAGATGAGGATACTTGCGCTGGTGTGTCCTGTACGCGGAGAGCGCCGTACGCTGCGCGTTGGTGCGCCGTACGCCCCACCGCCGTCCGATTCCGCTGCCGGCGCCCCCGACATACTGAATCTGTCGGAGCGTGACTTTGCAGGGCTGCGCGGCTCGGAGATGCGCGTGTGGGAGTGGCTTGTGCGCAGGCTTGGCCTGCCATACAAGTATGGGGGCGGAGTCTTGTGGAGGATGAAAACACCACATGCCACCGGGGCGGAACTTGGCGACGGCCAGATACGCTCCATATTCCACGATACCGCGCAACTGGTTCGCGCCGTCACCACGGGACCACACACGCCCTGCATCGTACGCTACGCCATGCTGGAAGAGCCGCCGCCTGTCGGATTCCTTGCCGTAGACGTGCCGTTGGATATAACCGACTTGGCCCATGAGCAGATCCCGAGCCTTATGGAGGCGCTGGATCTGGTCTTTATTGCATCACGTCGGGATTCTTGGTAACATTACGGCTTTCTGAAGTCCGGGCGCAACACGCATCGGAATTTGCGGCGTCCCGGGCACGTTGCCTCAGAGGCGGACACGTTGCTCGTGCCGTGCCTGTTTCAGGGAGCTGCCCGCGTCAGGGGCCCGGACTGTCGCCTGCGCGGCCGTGGCGATAGTACCGGTTTATCGCCGCGTGTATGGACTCCACGTCTGCGGCCCGCGCATCCAGTATGCCCTGCAGCACGCTCATGCGGGACTCTAGGTTCTTCCTGACGTCGTCCACCCCCAACATGACCTTGACGTTCTGCAGCGCCGTGCTGCTCTCTACAACCGCGTCCAGGTCTTCGGGCATCAGCCGGTTTTTCACGGGATCGTACCAGAATACCGTGTCAAGCGACCTCTGGTCATCCGTGTGTGGCGCAGAGGCCGCGTCCGCCCGGCCGGAGATCTCCGTGATGGATATGAGCTTGCGCTGCCTCTTGTTGTCGCGCAGCACCCAGGACATGTGCAGGATGTACGTGAGCAGGTTGGTCTGGGACTTGGAGAGCGAGATCGGGGGCGCCTCCAGCCGCGTCAGGGCGTGCTCCGCGCTGCTTGCGTGGAACGAGCACATGCACCCGGACCCAGACGCGGCGGCCTGGAACAGGCCGTCTGCCTCCCGGCCGAGGATCTCGCCCACCACCACAAAGTCGGGGCGGAACCTCATCGACAGCCTGCACAGGTCAAAGACGCCAAAGCCCGCCGCGCTGCCGTTGCCGCCGGGTGTCGCTGCACCCGCCCCCTGCTCCCCGTGCAGCGACGAGTTCGTGGTGGTCTGGTGCCTGCTGACATACTGGTGCGGCACCTTCAGCTCCAGCACGTCCTCTATGGTGAAATAGTGCCAGTGGGGGTTTGACATCGTGAATACGGCATTTATCATGGTGGTCTTGCCGGCCGACGGCGCCCCGATCACCAGGCCGAACCCCTTGAGGTCCATTACGCACCAGAGGTAGGCCGCCGCCAGCACCGAGAGCAGGCCGCTCCGCAGCAGGTGGCATATTGTGACGGCGGAGACGGACGGCTTTCTGATTGACATGGTCGGGCTGTCCGGTGTGATTATTCTGTTTCCGGTGAACGTGTAGCGTATGCCATACTCGTCGGAGAACGATGTCATGGGGCGGGTCTCGCTGGGCGGCTCGCCGTACCTCTGGGATATGCGCTGGATGAGGCGCTCCAGAGCCGACTCGGTCTGGAACGTGACGTTCGTGCCCAGCAAGGTGTGGTGCGGGTGCTCGCGGTGCACGACCGCTACGGGCCTGTTCCAGTGCAGGCATAAAATGTCCTCTATGTGCGGGTCCCTTATCAGGACGTCGAGCTCCGCGTACCCCGCCACGTCCCGGACCAGGTAGTACTCGACTGCCTCCTTTTCGCGCCTCCACACCTCAAAGTCGTTTGTTGCCTTTGACTCCTCCTCGAGCGTGCGTTTTAGCAGCGGGATGACATCCTCACTGGATATGTCCTGGTACGTGAAGGAGTGGTGTATGTTCTGCATGAGCCGGGTATACGCGGCCTCGGCGCGCACGGTGAGAGGCGGCTCCTTGATGATATAGCGGCCGTCTCTGGTGATAAAGACGCTGGCCTTTGTACCCGTCTGCCCGACCAGATACTCCTGAACCACGTCCGGGTCAGGCGTCTGGTCGTCGAACCTGCAGATGGCGTAGTTGTCCCCGCTTGCCAATAAGACTCCTACCGCGGCTTGTTTTTAAGCAGTTATGCCCATGTGTTTTTCCACACGAGACAGACAAGTCGTTTACGGACAAAAGAATACTCAAGCGCTTTTTGTATGATCCATACGGTAACTGTCGATTCATGGCAAGGAAATTCTGCCAGGCTCAATTATCAAGCACGTCTTATAGTGGTTGTTTATTTCTGGCACCCACCCGTCTCTCCTGTCTAGTCTTTCTAACGACAACTGTAACTCATTGATTACATCATAGTACTTTTTGTTTCTGTGTATGAGGCAATCTTTGAATTCTTCGGATGCCACGTTGTTTCTCTTTTTAAGATTGCAGCGTTGGCATGCAAGGACCAAATTCCACAGTTCGTTCTCGAACAGGTATGACCATGGAAGAAAATGGTCAACGTGGGTGTATCTTTTCTCCAACATCGTTTGGCAGTAAAAGCAACAGCTTTCATACTTGCTTAACAGTCTGTAGTATTTGTACAGAGAACCACGCTTTTTGTCTGGCGCCTCTATCTTCGACATCAGGTGTGGGATCGGTCCGTTGACCCTTTCTAGAAACTTTGCCCACTCCGCGATCACTGTCATGGACAGGATGGAGTAATTCCTCCTGAAAAAATCATGGGCCTCAGATAGATCATCTGCGCATCGTCGTCATAGCTGTAAAAAATGTTGTACTCTACGGTGTCGCCGTCATCCCCCGGAATGTTTTGAAATCTAGGCACGACCAGAGATGTATGTTTTCGTGCGTGTCCGAACACCCTTCCAAGTATCTTCTTTTTGGCATCTTGGGCGTCACCTTTCTCTAGCTGATCAAAGTCGGCAGGGGCATCCTTGCCTTCAAAGACATCATGCAAGATGCTTATGACTTCGGGCTTTTTTTCTGTCTTAAAGTCCTGTTTCATCCTGTATTTGTATTCTTGATACCAATAATGCTTCAAAAACTCGTGCGCAAGATAGTCATATTGGATGTTGTAAGATCCATTACCCCTGCAGTAGTCCAGGATAATCTTTGTCAGTGCGAATTTGTAAGTATTGTCCTTGACGCCCTGAGTCATTATTGATCCAAAGATCCGTTTCATGTCTATCTCTTCTCCGAAGCTAATCAAGGACGGCTCATCGTATCGCGGCGAAGGTACGTCAAGTATGGGTGGAGAAACACGTACTTCCTTGTGAGCCTCAAAGTCAGTCATCCGTATTGCATGCTTCCAATCATGATCACTCCAGTCTGAGACGAGTCTATTTCTTCGAAGCTTGAGAAGTACATCTAGAAACCGGCGATTGAAATCGTCATTCCTTCTCTTTGGCCCAAATAACTCGGGGCCAATTTTAAGCTCTTCTGCGACGGCTCTCTTAAGGTCATCAAAGCTGTGCCACACGCCTTTGTCCGCATATGGCGCCTGTGAGGCGCGGCCTGTTTCCACGATTCTGCCATCAGCGCCAAGATCGCGTATTGTCCTGCCCTCCCTGCAGAGTTGGTTCAGTATGGAAGTTTGCAGGGCATCCCGAGCCTCCTGACCAGGTGCTTCCCGGCCTTTTCTGTCAGTCCTTTTGACACCGGCTTTCGTGATCGGTGCAGCCTAAAATAATCGGCTACAGTCCGCCTGATCCTGCGGTAACCTACTTTCCGTATAATACACGACATCGGCGCAAAGGCAACGTTTAACAGACATGCCGCCGCCTACCATACATGGAAAAACCCGCGCTGGCAAACTTTATCAGGTTTCTGGAGGACAAGGGCCTGATACGGTTTGACGTGATGGGCGACGGCGACGAGAAGTTTTCGAACCGGTTCAGGATTCAAAAGTACGTGTTTCTGGCAAGGATGATGGGGTTCACGATACCATACGAGTACGACATATACCTTTGCGGCCCCTATTCCAAAAAGCTCACAAACGATTACTATGATCTGGCACGAAACCGAACCGAATACGAACGGGCAGACGGGAGGCTTGACGGGTCGTTTGACGCAGACAGATTCCTGCGCGTCATAAAGGACAGGACCAACAAGTGGCTCGAGATTGCGGCCACGCTAATTGAGAGAAAACCCCACTGTGCGGGCAGGGAGGATCTTGTCAGGCGCGTCAAGAACTTCAAGGACGAGCCCGAACCCGGATACATCTCGGGCGTGCTCCGCAAATTGGAAGAGCTGAGGCTAGTCTAGCCAGTCTATGATCTTCAGCCGGGTGTTTCTTCGATCCGTCTTGCGCAGCTCGTACTCGTATCCCAGGATCTTTTGGTTGTCCAGCATTTTCGTGTCGTTGGTGAAGAAGAACTTGGAGTCAGGATCCGCCAGGACCTGGGAGACGATCAGCGCGTCATTCGGATCTATCTGGTCGTCGACTTCCAGCAGGTCCGACATGCACCGCGACACGTGCCTGCCAACCCCGGGAAGGCACGAGTGATCAATGCCATAATCGGAAAACACGGAGGCATACTTTTGGAAACGATCATGCAGCTCGCTAACGCCGGTCTTTTCCAAGATTTTTGCGTTGATCTCCCCCAGGACCAGCTGGGGTACGAGCACGCGATAGCTGCGGCTTTGCAACGAGTAGAACAGGCGCCTGGCATCGCACGCGACATCCTCCTCAAATATCACAGAAAGAAAATAGTGCGTGTCGACGTATGCCCTGGACGGTCCGCCCGCATCACCAAATCCTTCTTTGAAACGCCGGGTCATCGCGCCGCCTCTCCCGTACCGCGGTAGTTACACATGGCGAATGCGCGCAGCATGGATATCATGCATAGTAATCGGAATAAAGATCCGATAATTTTTGCGGGTTCTTATGATTACA
>JAPPIP010000125.1 GCA_028820595.1 Nitrososphaerota archaeon
ATAATGATCTTTAAGCTTTTCGCGATCTCGACGGTGAAAGGGTGGACAGCGCCCCACGAGGCAGTTGCAGCCGTTCAGATCCCTCCACGTCAAATCCCAGCATGCGGTCCACAAACCAGCCGTGCGCCGGCGCACCCAGCTGCCGCAAGGGGTGCTACGGGGAACAAACGGCCAAAAACAGCTAAGGAGGCTCCCTTTAAACAAACCAATGGCGTCATGCAGGGGCGAGTCAGACCATATCGGCGCCTTATGGAGGCGCGCCAGACATTGCCGCGTCGCGGGAGACAGCCTTCTGCCTGCCGCGCCCCGCCGGCGTATTTTTTGCAGGCATGGCAGCGGCCGATAAAAAAAGGGATGCAGGCAATTCTTCGAAGAGCTACAAGGTGCATTGGAAGGCACAAGCTGAGAAAGTACGAATGATATCCGACGTGCCATGCAACCCACACATCTCCCCTTCCTCCCCCCCCCCCAACCCAACGGTGGATCCTTTTCCATACAAACGAACACAAATCACGGCTTTTACGAGTCCGGCAGGCAAGCAGGGGGAATGCAGGCCGCGGACATTACGCGCGCACTGCGGTCCCGGACCATCCACTGTAAGACCGGCGTGATCTCAGCCTGCCGTGTTTCACGGCGCGGCGCGCGTACGAGCATGGCAGAATCGGGCGCCCAGAATCCCTATCTACGCCTGAAGAGTCCCAAAAGCTTTGAGATGGCGGTGTCAAGCGGGCAGGAATCGCAAGAGATGTCGCCCGTGCCCCCGTCACTGCGGCTTTTGCCGCACCGGCCAGACGTGTACGACGAGCTTCCAAAGTGCATCTCATACTGCTTGCGCGAATCAAAGACCCGATCGCATGACTCGCAGTATACCTTGGATGTCCCCCTGTTCTCTGACTCGGGCATGTATGATATGCGGCAGCGTTGTTTATAAAAGTCAGGCCGCCGCAGCGGCGACGGCAAGGCGACGCGCGACTCAAGCACTTGCACGTGCCAATGCCGCCGGCCCCCGGCACCGGAGATATGCTGCATAATCATAGCGCAGGCAGCACCGATACCATCAGCATGCCGGACCCCCGCGCGGACTAAAAGTAGTGGATGCGCATATGGACGTTCAGTTCCGTCTCGTACCGCGTGACGAACCCGCAGTGGCTGCAGTTGAACATCTCCTGCGGGGACGGGGACGCGTCACGCTCTATCGGCCTCCCGGTCACGGACGCGATCGTAATTACGTCGTTGTTTGCGATTACTGCAAAGTTACGGCCCTCGCCAATCGAGTCAAGAAACTCCCTGATCGAGTCGACCACCGTGCCGGCGTCGATCCTGGAGCCGCCGTCCTCGTCCTCGTCAAGCGTCGAGAGGGTGAACTGGTTGTTCTGCAGGGTAGGTATGGCGGCCACCTGATCGGAGACGTACACCAGCAGCTCGTTTCGTATGGGCAGCACGTCCTTGCAGTCAACCACGAGCATTGCGCCGCATGCCACACGATGCAATTTTAGTCTTGGCGCAGCTGCTGCTACAGACTCGGGCGGCTCAAGCGGCGGGCCGGCATAACCGACAATTCACGAACCGGCGCGGCGCCAAGCGGGACATGTGCGCCGGCACGCCGGAAAGGAATCAATATTACGGCCGCATTCAAATCTACTGCATGAAGGACTCGGAGACGTTTGGCGTGGAGGAGGGAAGCGGCAGGGAGGTAGTCGACTGGCTCAACGGGCAGGCGGAGGCCAGAAAGATCAAGCTCGAGGCTAGGCTGTACGGGTACAGCGTCGAGACGAAAAATTTTGGCAGGTTTGAGATGTTCTCATGGATAGGCGACGTGCAGACGGCAAGGAAGATGATCATAAAAGCAAGCAAGCGCTTCAAGGTGAAGGTGATCGAGGGCGGGTACAAGCCGAGGGAGAAGGTGCTGAGAATGGAGCGGTTTGACTATGCAAAGGTCAGGAGGGGCGACAGGGTCGTGGGACAGATAGAGTTTGTCGCGTCAAGGTTCGGCAGGGGCCAGTGGACAGTAAGGGACGAGGAGAGGAGGTGACGCCCGTGGCAGACGCTAAGATGCGAGGGGGGAAGGAGGCGGAGGCGCCCAGCACCGGCCCTGCAAGGCCACGCATCGGAATAGTAGGCACGGGCATGCTCGGAAGCGCCGTCGCAGTCAGGCTCGCAGAATCGGGCGCGTACGCGGTGTCCGCATACAACAGGACCGCCCAGAACGCGGGAGCTGCAGGTGCCGCGGGGGCCAGGGTTCTGAGGTCGCCTGCGGCAGTCGCCAGAGAGTCCGACGTCGTAATTACAATCGTGAAGGACGCGGACGCGGTCAGAAACGTCTCGTTCGGCCCCGGCGGGATCGTGGAAGGCCGCCACGGGGGCCTGACAGTGGCAGACATGAGCACGATCGATCCGGCAGGCTCAAAGGAGATCACCGCGGAGTACGCGCGGTACGGCATAGGCAGGGTGGACTCCCCCGTCATGGGCGGCCCCGACGCGGCCGCGGCGGGAAGACTGGTCGTGATGGCGTCCGGCAGCCGCGTCGCGTTTGACGCGTGCAGCCGCGTCTTTGACTACATGGCAGAGAGCGTATTCTATCTCGGCGACAAACCCGGCACGGCCCACACCATCAAGCTTGCAATGAACATGCAGATAACCATGCTTGCGCTCTCGCTTGCGGAGGGAATCACGCTGGTGGACAGATCCGGGGCCGATCCCAAAACATTCCTTGACGTGCTGAACTCCACCTACTTCTCCACGGGGATGAGTCGCAAAAAGGCCTACAACATGATAAGCGGCCGACAGGACCCGACGTTTACGCTTGCAAACCTGAGAAAGGACATAGGAATAATGACGTCCGCGGCAGGCCTGCTAGGCGCGGATCTGCCGATGACAAAGGCGGCAGAAAAGGTGTACGACGAGGCGCTCAGGGAGGGGCACGGGGAGCTCGACTATACGTGCATAATCAAGCACATAAGGGAGCGGCGCGATAGAGGACAGGAGCAGGAGCAGTGACGCGGCCCGTCGCACGCAGGCAGGATGCAGGCAGGTGCCGGTCACGCAGGTGCGATCCCCTTGCGGCTCCGTCCGGCATACGCCTTGTAGCACAGCGCGGATACGACCAGCACCATCCCCGTGATTGCCGACCACAGCACAAAGGAGAGAGTCTGCGCATCTTCCATGAACCGCGCTGCACGGGGCACCTAATACGTCTGCCGTCAAATCCGAACCGCGGCAGGGCCGCGGCCCAAGGTTCCAAGGCCCTTGGGCGCCCACGCAGATCCGGAGCCGGCCCGGGGATGCACAACCATGAAACATCTAAATAGATTCGGCGCAGACTCGGTGCATGCCGGAACTGGTATGCGCCGACTGCGGCAAGCGCCTGTACCACGACAACGAGGCCACGCTAAAGATACAGGAGACCGTCCACTCAAAGTTTTGCCGCAAGGAGATGGGCAAGACGCACAGCTACATGCACAGGGACGAAGCGCACATGGAAACCTTTGACGCCGAAAGAGAGAACGACACCGCGGGCAACCCCGTCCTCAAAAAGTAGGCGCCAGCCGTGGCTCGCGAGTGCACCGCGCATGTTTAGAATATAACGGGGCCGCGCCCACGCGCCATATTGCCTGCAGGCACGGCAGATGACAGCGGCCGAAACCAGGGCCGGACAGACGTGATAGTGGTGGGGGGCGGCCCTGCCGGCTCGTCCGCGGCGTACGCGGCGGCGTCGGGCGGGGCCAGCGTCGTGCTGTTTGAAAAGGAGGATTCCATTGCGCAGACGGTCAGGACAAGCGGCGTCACCTGGATAGACGAGGTCAGGGAGTTTGGCATCCCGCAGGAATGCTACAACCCGGTCAGCGGGTTTTCATTCTGCTCCCCGAACAACACGGTCAGCATAGGGGGCGGGGACGAGCCCACGGCGGCCGTCCTCGACGTGAGGGCCACGTACAGGTGGCTCGCGTCGCAGGCGGGCAGGGCGGGCGCCCGCATCGTCACGGGCGCTGCAGTAACCGGCGTCACGAGGGATCCGGGCGGCAGGATCAGCGGCGTGACGGTGGCAAGGGACGGGCAGAGCACCATGCACAAGGCGGACGTCATCATAGATGCAAGCGGCTTTGCCTCCATAGTGTCCAGGTCCGCAGGCATGCAATGGCAGTGGGACAGGTTCGGGGCCGGGGCGGAATACGAGGCAGAGGTGGAGAACGTGGATCCCGACATGTGGTGGCTCATGGTCGGACAGAGGTACTCGCCCGCAGGATACGCGTGGATATTCCCAGTCGGCGGCAAAACCGTCAGGATCGGTGTGGGGGTGGGCAAGCCCGAGAGCGGCGCGGATCCGACCCACATACTAAAGCGGCTTGTCGCAGACAGGGAGGGTCCGATAGCGGATCTGGGAGACATCAGGGTCACGGAGTTCCATTATGGGCTGATTCCAAACGACGGCCTCGCGCGAAGAACGGTATACGACGGCCTGATGCTTGTCGGCGACTCGGCGGGGCAGGCAAACCCGCTGGTGCTGGAGGGCATCAGGTACGCGATCCGCTTCGGACGGCTGGCCGGCTCCACCGCCGCGTCGGCGGTCCTGGCGGGTGACACGTCGTCCAGAATGCTGCTCCCGTACGAGAAGGGATGGCGGAGCGCAATCGAGTCGCGCGTCAGGTCGGCGGGCAGGATACAGGACAGGTGGCTCGGGCTCTCAGACGAGCAGTGGGACAGGGAGCTTGACATCATAAGGGGCATGACCCCTGGCGAGTTCGTCTCGTTTGTAAAGGCGGAGTTCGGGGTGCTCGACATGGCGAGAATGGCCGCGCGCAGGCCCGGCACGGCGGCAAGGCACCTGTTCAGGCTTGTCGGAGACAGGCTGAGGTAGCCGCGGCGCGCGGCAGCGGCGCACGTCGGATCGCAGAAAGAGGCAGGGCCGGGTGACAGCAAGCCGCTGCCCGGCTTCAAGGCAGGCCAAGGCGCAGGGCAGGGCCGCGGGCATGGCCCGAGGACGCGGCAGGCCCGCCTGCCCTCCGAGGCGCCTGCCGCGCGCGCGGGCGCAACCAGGGCGGCCTCCAGTTCGTCATCCGAAATGGCTTGCAGGGGATGATTTTGAACTATATATGGCATGCCGCAACGCGCCAGTGATCACGACATGCCTGACGCGACAGCGCAAAAGTTTGACTCGTGGGCCCTCAACGGCAAGGCCGAAGACATGCAGAGGGGCCACTACAAGAGCGTGTCTGCAATGCTGAAATCCGCAAGATTCGGGGGCGAGTTTACGTTTCTTGACATCGGGTGCGGAAACGGGTGGGTCGTCAGGCTGGTGGCGTCCAGGCACCCCGACTGCAGGCTCAGCGTGGGGATAGACAAGAGCGCCAACATGATCAGCCGCGCGGAATCAGATCCGAGCAACACGGGAAGGGAGAGGTACCTTTGCGCCGACATAGAGGAGTGGAGGTACAGGGGACGGAGATTCGACTACGTGTTTGCAATGGAGTCGATATATTACGCGGACTCCGTTGGCGCCGCCCTTGCGAAGATATACAGGCTCCTGAGGCCGGGGGGCGTCTTTTTGTGCGGGACGGACTTTTACGCGGAGAACACACCCACAAAGAGGTGGGCGGCGGCCATGGGGATTACGATGCACCTGCACTCCGAGGGCGAGTGGAGGGACATGCTGACCAGGGCGGGATTCGAGACGAGGGCCAGGCGCCTCAAGGACCCGGCCGCCAAGGACGCGTGGAAGAGGAACATTGGAACGCTGTTTCTGAGGGGAAGAAAGCCCGCAGGGTGACATGCTAGCCGGGGCAGCAGCCGGGCGCGGGGCAGGGCTCTGCGGCACCGCACAGCCGCCATAGCAACGGTAGCAGCGGCAGCCGTCACCGCCACCGCCAAGAAAGGATCCGGCGAAACACAGATTATAGGCCCATGCGCTGGGCACACCGTGTGAGCTGAAGCGCGAACGCTGCCACGGCAGAGGAAACTCCTCCCTCCATACAGGGGTGTGATCCGGAGATGGATAGTCGGAGACGGCTGGCAACGGAGCAGAAAATGATCCAACATGGGGCACTGTGATGGCAGACCCTGAGGTTCCCATGAACGGAGTGAAAGAAGCCGACCCGCACGGAGAAAGGCCAAACGGAGCCGCAGGACCTGTACCAGGCTCAGGTGGGCCGCAAAGCGAAATGTCGCGAGAACAGAAGGAGGGTTACTCTCAGCACACACCAACAAGACGTCCGCCGGCACCTGGCTGGCCATCGGCGCCGCCGGCGCCACCAGACCCGCATCCCAGTAGCAGCGGCGGCAAAAAACGGCTTTGTGCACAACCGCAGGGCAGCAGGCCGGCCGCAGTATCATCTCATGCTTTCGGCCATCTCTTCGCAGAGATCGGCGCCGCACGGGCACGTGTGGTCGCAGATGCACGAGGCCTGCATCTGGCAGTCACACTCGGAGCTCATCTCGACGGACGCGGCGCACCCGCACGCGGCGCCCTCCGCCGTTCACACGGGGGCCCTCGAGCTGGACTCACTCTGCTGCTGCTGCCGCGTCGGGTCCTGCTCGTAATGGCTGCGCGTCTTTTGATAATCCACGTCGCCCTTCAGCTGGGCCTCGCCCCTGTTCGTCTGGTATCCCCCGGACGCCGAGCTGGTCTGGTATCCCACGAGGTGGGTGGGGTCTATCCCCTGCTGGCCCTGCTTTTCGTTCTTTAGTGCGCGATTGCTTACGAAAAAGAACGCAATGCCTGCGACGGCGGCCATTCCGGCCATGCCATATATGATCATTATTGGAAAGTCGCCCGTGGCCGTAGTGCGGGGCGCAGTAGACGTCACTCCTGCAATCTCAACTCCCTCAAGGACGTCAATGACACCGTATCCGATTATGTTCAGGTTGCCCTGGTCGGGGGACTGTATGCTCTTCACCACGTATTCCTGATCAACCATTATGATCTCCTCCTCGATTCGCTCGACCTGCCTTCCCTGCTGGAGGTTGCTCTCGCCCATGGTCCAGCTCGACTTTACAAAGCCCGATATCTCATCGCCCAGTCCGAAGGTCCCGGCATCGACGTTGATACCGGTCGGGTCGAACAGAAAGTGCCAGTTCTCAAGCGGCTGCTCCAGGACGAAGTCGGCATTAAGCAGATACTCGTCGAATATGCGCTCGCCGGCGGTTCCGGATATCGTGTCCCGCGTCACCGGCAGGTTGTCCGCCACAAACGTAAACGGATCGTTGATCTCCTGGCCGTCAATTATAACGCTGCCGTCAACTGAGAGTCCCCTCCAGCCCAGATCAACGAGCGTCTTCTGGGTGTCCTGTGTAATTACATAGTTCACAAGCTCCCCAACCAGGATAATCTTGTAGTCCAACGACGCGCGTTCGTCGCCACCATAGAGTGCGAACGTATAGTCCACGTCCATGTCGGATATGCTGACCTGGCTGCCGCTCTGGAGTATGGCCGCGTTGAGCCTCTCGATTAGAGACTGCACATCAGGATGACTGGAATCATACTGGCCCGATACGGTAATGTCGTTTCCCTGCAGCTCGTCGACCAGCACCCCGCCATTCTCATACCATATGTGAATGGTCTTCAGATAGCTCATCTTGAAGGGCGAGGTGTCTGCAGTCGGGATTATGGTGGCGTCAAGTTGGGCGGCCCACGAGTCGGAGGCACCCCCTCCAATTGCGAGCAGGCCGGCGGCGGCGGCAAGACCCGCCACAAGAAATACTTTATTCATATGATACGATTGGCATAAATAGAGTAATAAATCTATCTTGCAAAATAAAGCCCGGGCTCAGTCCCCTTGAAAATTCGTGCCTGCCGGCTTCCGTTCTCAGATTCCACCGGGGGCGGTCGCGGGCCCATACAAAGCAAAGACGGCGGTAACGTCCAGCAGCTTCGACGGACCGGCGCGAAATGGGCTGGCCGGCAGGTTTCGGATTCGCGCGGGCCGAACAGGCAGGCAATCCCGCCAAACACTTTCCGAGACGGCCGTTGCGTGACGGTTCCGCGTCGATGCGGCGGACGCATCATCTCGCCGCGGCGCCGCATATCAGGAACGTGGAAAAGTCCGGCCGCGGCAGGAACCTACGAACGGCCGCGGCAGGGTCGGCTTCCGGAAAACGGCAGCTGAGTCTTGGGCGGGCCGGAGTATGGCGCGAGGTCAGCGGCCCATGCCCGCCAAGATTCTGGCGGACCGGGGAATCCGAGTGGGCGGGGGGGGGGAGGATCGAGTACCGACGGGCTGCCGGCATGAAAAAGACGGGGCGCGGTCGCGCAAGGCCGGCCAAGACAGACGCGTGCAGCCGCAAAAAGACGCCGGCCGCGCAAACTTAATTCTACAGCGCGCCGCCGGACTTTGCGAATTGCAGCCTCTCCGCGTCCGATCCCCGTGCCAGGCGCGATATGCGGCAGCGTGCCTTCGTCCCGCTGTTTTTCGCGCGCGTGCGCGAAATGAGAGAAACCACAGCACGCGTATCAACTTTATCCGTCCCACGTCTTTTGTATTCTTTACCACGTCTCTTTTGGAGATACGCTGATGCAATGGCCCACACGATCAAGATGTCTGGCAATCATGACGCGTCGTGATCTTTAAATCCTCCGCGCCCCCCCGGGGGGGGGGGGGGGGGGGGGGGGGGGGGGGGGGGGGGGGGGGGG
>JAPPIP010000117.1 GCA_028820595.1 Nitrososphaerota archaeon
GCTCTGAATCCATCACCGCAAGTCAGTTAGTCTGGCCTAACTTTTGGGTTGACTGGACTTTCAAGCCACACTTTTATTTCGTTTCTTGAAGATCTCGGCTTTAAGATTGAGAGTGATCCGTCCAACGCAAGCAAGGTCTGCATTGTTCATCCCGTGTCAAACAGGGTCATAACGATGAGACACAGCGGCAGAATGCCGCCACAGTATGTGACGGCATTGATGAGAAAATTGAATTTGGACATCTAGTGACCACATCTTGTCAATCACGAATCGGCACCCGCCCAGCTTACTTAACTATATAATTCCCGCGTATGTCGATCCAATGCTTAAATTACGGGCGGGGAGGCGCACCTGCATGAACATCCCCAAGGTGATTCGCAAGTACTGCGCCAAGTGCAAGACGCACACGGAGCAAAAGGTCTCCATATACAAGGCGGGCAAGAGGCGCGGTTCGGCAAGGGGCGAGCGCAGGCATGCCGAGCGGAAGCGGGGGTACGGGGGCCAAAAGTTCCCCAAGCTGGCAAAGCCTGCCAAGGTGACAAAAAAGGTCACTCCCATACTGATGTGCACCATATGCAAGAAGAAATTCAACAAGCCAGGCATACGCATCAAGAAATTCGAGTTGGTGGCGGCATAATGAAGAAGGATCACGTGGACATACCGGCGCCCTCCAGCAGGTTTTACAAGGTTGAATGCGCCGACTGCAACGAGCAGCAGGTGGTATACTCGCACGCAACCACCCGCGTGTTCTGCAACCAGTGCGGCAACCCGCTTGCGGCGTCATCAGGCTCAAAGGCGCGCATCGAGGGGGGACACGTAAAGGGGGCAGTAGACCACGTCGCCGAGATCCCGGCCACGACCGGGGCAGAGCCAGAATAAGCGAGTCACGGCATCGCGATGCCCGACCGGCGCATATGCTGCGCCAGACGATCATAGTCCTGCACGGTGTTCAGCGTGAACGCGATGCGGTGGTCGTCCACTATGGCGTGCCGCTGAGGGACCGCATCATGCGCGTCGGGTTTCATGACAACAGGATCGACCAGCGAGACCCCGGTGTAGCAGCACACGGTGCCGTCCACCACCACCTCGTACTCGAGGCTCATCCCCCACAGTCCGGCGTACTCCCTTGACGTTACTATGCTGGTCCAGGCGCCGCGTGCATAGCGGGCGGATACGGACGCGATGACGCCGCGGTCCAAGAGCGGCATATCTCCGGATACCACGAATACGCCGCTGTGGATTCCGCGATATCTGTTCTGCAGCACGTGGCGCATGGCAGAGCCCAGGTCATCAGAGTATCCGGCCCCGGCAGAGTCCACTATGCGTATGGATCTGTCATTGCTGCTGCGGCTGCTGCCGCCATCATCATCATGGTCGTCGCCATCGGCGTCATTGCCGCTGTTATGGTACTTGTCCCACAACATCCTTCTTGTGAGGGGGGCGTTGCTCTGAGACACCACCGCGACTACGGTGTCTATCTGGTCGGAGCCCAGCAGCACGTCTATCACGTGCGAGACCACGGGCTTTGGCGCCCCTGCATCGGACGCGGCGGATGATACGACAGGCAGCAGCAGCTTTTCGCCCCACGCAGCGCGGTCTGCCGCATGCGGCGATGATTCCGGTAGAGACCCGTCGTTTTTGGCGGCGGTGGCGGCGGCAGCTGAGGCAGCCATCCGGCTGCCCCTGCCTCCGGCCATCACCATCCCAATCATAGCGACACGAACACCGCCAGCGAGGCTATCCTGACTATGTCGTTTGCGGCCCCAAACACGTCACCCGTCACGCCGCCAAAGCTGCGCCCGGCAAGCCCCGCCATGGCCGCGGGCGCCAGAACGCACACGGCAAGCACGGCAAGCCCAGGCACCAGCCCGCCCAGTATGACAAGTATCGGGACCGTAATGGCCGCCGATGCGGCCACCTTGCGCCCGTCCTTCATGGCCTCGGCAAAGATGGAGCCCGAGCCGCCGCCCGGGGCGGGGCGCCCCACATACGCCATTACGACCATCGAGAACTTTGCGGCGACCTCTGCAAGTACAAGGCCAACCACTATACGCAGGCCGCCATCGTCCCCGCCGCCGCCAAGCATCGATATCGTGATTATCAGGCCCGCCACGCACAGCACTATTGCGGCCGTCCCGGCCGTCCCGGTGGACTTGTCCTTCATCGCGTCCCGCCTGCGGCTGCGCGTCCCCCTTGCCATCAGCCCGTCTGCAAAGTCGGCCAGCCCGTCCGTGTGGTGCAGTCCAGTTATGACGAGTAGCGCGGCCGCGGTCACGAGTCCGGCGAGCAGCGGCTCCAGCCCGGCAACTGCAAGCAGCACCCATGCAAGCAGTCCCGCAAGCAGCCCGATTACGCAGCCCGCAACCGGGAACAGGTGCATGCTTCTTGCCGCGCCGTACAGGCCGGTGTGCGCGGAGTCTGACTCGGCTGCGCGTCCGCCCGGGCGCACCGGAATTATGCTCAGAAACGCAAAGACGGACGCAAGCCCGCCCGCCGTGCTCGTAGCCGAGGCAGTCATTGCAGACCGTCACCGCGCCCCCGCATCATCCTGATGCCGCGGCCCCCCGCCACATGCCCCAGCAGACCCTTCATAACCATGCCCGTATCACGCCCCGCCCGCGCCAAGTATCATGCCCGCCACTGCGCCCGACGCAACCCCGGCCGGGACGACCATCCCTGCAGCAAACACCAAGACGGTCGCCTTCATGAGCGACACTGCGCGCCTCACGTCGCGGGTGCTCGGGGCCCGCCCGCCGCTGCACAGGACGTAATGCCCCTCCTTTTCAAGCCGGACGTTCAGCGCCCCGGCAAGGGCCGCCATGGGGTATCCGGAGTTCCTGCTTGCAGTCGAGCCGCCGTCCCGGACCATCGACCGGAGGGCCCCCCTCCAGTCATACCCGAGCGCTGCGGACGCGACGACCATCGCGATGCCGGTGAGCCGGGCGGGAACATAGTTCAGTATGGTGTCGGCGTGGGCCGCAAACCATCCGAGCCTGCCGAGCATCTCGCCCCGGTATCCGGCCATCGAGTCCGCGGTGTTTACTATGCGGTGCGCGAACGCGCCGGGCAGCCCGAACAGCCCGTAATAGAACAGCGAGCCCGTCGCGCCGTCGACGGTGTTCTCGCCGATGCTCTCAAGCACCCCCGATATGACATGCTCCTCGTCAAGCGATCCCGTCTTCCTCTTCACTATCATCGACAGGCTGGACCTTGCTCCCGCCACCCCGCCCTCGCCCTCAAGCGACTCGACTACGGCATAGGCGTGCTCCTGCATGCCGCGTACTGCGATGGTGCATTTCAAGAGCACGCAGCACGCCGCCACGAGCACGGCCGCATATACGTACTGCGCGGGATCCGTGGCGGTTCCGGCCGCCACCTCGGCACCGCCCCAACCAAGGGCTGCAAGGGCGTGCCCCGCCGCATAGTGCAGCGGCAAGAGCAGCGCCACGGCGGCGCACGCGGGCGCCGCCACTGCCGCCACGCCCCCAAACCTCTGGGCCCAAAACCCGCGTCCGGCAGAAAACGAGATCATCCTTGCCATCAGCCCGCCCGCCCAGGCGGTGGGGTGGTACCGGTTCCTCGGATCCCCCAGCGCCACGTCGATTGCAACGGCCCCGAACACGACAAGCCCGAGGTGCAGCATTGCATACTCCATCATAACCCCGCCGCCATCCCGCCTGTCACTCCCCCTCAGATATCATCTTAACTACCGCGTCCACATCCACGCTGTCCCTCACGTGGCCCGCGAGCCTGTCCAGCTCCGCCTGGAACCCGGGCGGCGGCTCCCCCGAGTCCCACCGGGGGGATCCGGGGCGCCTGTCAAGCGAGTCCTCGTCGGGTATGCCCATGTTATCAATCATCGGGACGGTGCCCACGACGGGCACGCCGGTCACGTCGCGGAGGACGTCATATCCGGGCTCCAGTATGGACGCGTCGCCGCGGAACTTGTTGAGTATGAACCCGCGGACCAGCCGGGCGTCGTCCTCTGGGAGCAGGCGCATGGTACCGGCAAGCGATGCGAACGCGCCCCCCCTGTCCACGTCGCATGCGATCAGCACCGGCGCGTCGCCTGCCATGTGGGCCATCCTCATGTTTGCAATGTCATATCTGGCAAGGTTGACCTCGGCGGGGGAACCCGCGCCCTCGAGCACCACCACCTCGAACCTCCCCATCAGGGACCGCAGCGCCCTTGACGCGGCCGCCAGCCCCTCGCCGAGGGCAAACCCGTCATAGTACGAGGATGCGTCCATCACGCCGCGCATCGTGCCGTTGACGTACACGGCGCTCGTGCCGTCCCCCCTGGGCTTTAGCAGTATCGGGTTCATCTCGTGCGTGACGTCGCAGCGGGCCGCGGCCGCCTGCACTGCCTGCGCCGACGCGACCTCCAGGCCCCCGCCGGACGCTACATACGAGTACCGCGACATGTTCTGCGACTTGAACGGGGCCACTGTATACCCCATGTCGGACAGTATCCTGCACAGCGCGGCCGCAATCACGCTCTTGCCCGCGCCCGACGAGGTTCCCTGCACCATTATGTTTTTCATCGCATGATATCCTCCAGCGCGTCGGCAAGCATTCTGTTCTCCCTGCGCCTCTTTATGGCGATCCTGACGTGGTGGCCGTCAAGGCCCGCAAAGTCAGAGCAGTCCCTCACGAGCATCCCCCTCCCGGCAAGCAGCCCCTGCAGGCGCGGCGCCCCGAGCCTCGTTTTCACCAGGACAAAGTTCGCGTCCGAGTCGCGGCACTCGACGCCCGGTATCTTCGACAGCCTACCCTGCATATACCGCAGCTCGGCCCGCACCGCGTCGCGCGTCCTCCCGAGAATGTTATGTGCGTCCCCCAGGGCCGCCACGCCGGCCGCCTCGGCCAAGCAGCTGACGCTCCACGGCACCGTCGTTTTCCGTATGACGTCCGCCACGTCGCGGGGGGCGGCCGCGTATCCGACGCGTATGCCGGGCAGTCCGAACGACTTTGTCAGGGAGCGCAGCACCACGAGGTTGCCATATTTCTCCTTCCGCACGTACGGCATGACCGACTCGCGCGGGTTGCGGGACATCTCGATGAAGCACTCGTCGACCAGCACGTGGCACGAGCCCGCGGAGGCCGCCGCGTCAAGTATCTCCCGCACCTGCCTCCTCGTCAGCAGATCCCCAGTCGGGTTGTTGGGGTTGCACAAAAACACCATGCCGTTGTCCGGCACCCTTCTTACGAGCCCGTCAATGTCGGTGGGGGACAGCCACGCATCCTTCTTCTTCTTCCCCGCGTGGCGCACGATCCCCGAGCCGCCGTGGTACAGGCGCACCGCCGCCTCGTACTCGCCAAAGGTCGGGGCGCACACTAGTGTTCTTCCCCCGCCAAAGGCGTGCGCGGCGGCGTATATGATCTCCACCGCGCCGTTTCCGGCCACCAGGTTCGGGCGCGGCAGCCCCGTATACCGCGACAGGGCCCCCAGCAGGGCGCCGGATCCGGGATCTGGGTACTCGGAGACCGCGCGGGCGGCCCCCCTGATCGCGCGCACCACCGCGGGCGGGGTTCCAAGCGGCGTGATGCTTGAGCTGTAGTCGACCATGCCGGATCCCGCCCCGTACGCCAGCCGGCCGCCGTGCCTTACGGCAACGTGTCCGGCTATGCGGGGTGGTACGCGGCCCATGCCATTGTGGCGGCGTGGATGGTATAGTGTCTTTTGGAGTGCGGGCGGGCGGGCGGCTAAAGGATTATTAAAAGAAAACATCCGCGCGCGCACAATGAAAGAGCGGCAGCAGCCCCCGGACAGCGGGAAGAAGCGGGTGGCCATAATAGGCGTCACGGGCTCGGTCGGACAGGAGTTCGTCCAGTCCCTGGAGAACCACCCGTGGTTTGAGGTCACGCAGATTGCCGCGTCAGAGCGCTCTGCGGGCAAAAAGTATCTGGACGCCATAAGGAACGCAGGCGGCATCATAGCGTGGGACGTCGAGGGCCCGATACCGGAGTACATCAAGTCGATGACGGTGCGCTCCATAGACGAGATCGACACGTCAAGCCTGGACATGGTATTCTCCGCAGTAGAGTCGCAGGCGGCCCGCGACATCGAGACCAAGATGGCGGCCCTGCTGCCGGTCATATCGACCAGCTCGGCGTACAGGTACGAGGAGGACGTCCCCATACTCATACCGGGCATCAACGACGCCCAGTCCGACCTGCTTGACGTGCAGAGCAAGAACCGCGGCTGGAACGGATGGGTGGCCCCGCTTCCCAACTGCACCACCACTGGTCTGGCAATCACGCTAAAGCCCCTGTATGACAAGTACGGCGTCGACCGCGTCATGATGACCTCGATGCAGGCCATATCCGGCGGCGGCAAGACCGGCGTCTCTGCGATGGGCATCACAGACAACATCCTGCCGTGGATTCCCAAGGAGGAGGGAAAGGTAAAGCTCGAGACCCGCAAGATACTGGGCACACTCAACGGGGGGAAGATAGAGGACGCGGACATCAGGATAAGCTGCACGTGCACCAGGGTGCCCGTAGTCGACGGGCACACGGAGTCCGTGTTCGTGGAGACCAAGAGCGAGATCGACCCCCAGCGCGCAAAGCAGGCATACGAGGACTACAACAGGAGCGTGTCAACAGAAGGGCTGCCGTCGGCGCCCGACGAGTACTATGCGTTCCACGAGGATCCGACCAGGCCGCAGCCCCGCATGGAGCGCTCGGTGGGCGGCGGCATGACCACCACCGTCGGCAGGGTCGAGAAGGAGGAGCTGTTCGAGAACGGCCTAAAGTATATGCTGTTCTCGCACAACAAAAAGATGGGGTCAGGCAAGGGGGCCGTCCTGCTGGCAGAGATGCTGTACAAGAAGGGCAAGATCTGACCCGCCGCGCGTCGCGTGCCTTTGATCCCGTATTACCGGCGTTTCCAGGCGCAGCCAACTCACAAAACTTATAATCGCATCCAAGGCATCCAAGCAGGGTTTCATTGGCGGAGTTCAGGGAGGGACTGACATTTGACGACGTCCTGCTGGTTCCCAAGTACTCTGACATAACAAGCAGGTCGCAGACCGACCTTACCACGAAACTTTCGCGCAACATAACGCTGAACATGCCGTTTGTGAGCGCCAACATGGACACCGTAACGGAGTCTGCAATGGCAGTCGCCATGTCCAGGGCGGGCGGGATAGGGATAATACACCGCTTCCTGTCCATAGCGGACCAGACAGAGGAGGTGCTCAGGGCAAAGCGCTCGGGCAGCGTCATGATAGAGCACCCCTATACCATATCGGCCGACAGGACGGTGCAAGAAGCCCGCGAGTACTCGGAGGACAGGCAGGTGTCCGGGCTGCTCGTCCTTGACAAGGACACGGGGAGGCTGGAGGGCATCATCACGGGGCGCGACATTCTCTTTGCGGATCCTGCCGACAGGGTCCGCGACGTGATGACCAAGGACGTGGTGACGGCGGGCCCCGGGGTGGGGCGGGACGAGGCAAAGAGGATACTACACGACAACCGCATAGAAAAGCTCCCCATACTGGACGAGAAGGATACGGTGTGCGGGCTTGTCACGTCCCGCGACATAATCAACACGTCGGACTATCCCAACATGTCAGTAGACGGCAAGGGCAGGCCCCTCGTCGGGGCGGCAGTCGGCGTAAAGGGAGACTTTATGGAGAGGGGCGAGGCCCTGCTGGGGGCGGGCGCCGACGTCCTGGTGGTGGACATAGCGCACGGCCACAGCGAGAACGCGATGGGCACGGTGCGCAACATCAAAAAGGCGTTCCCCGACTGCGAGCTGATCGCGGGGAACGTGGCCACCGCGCAGGGCGCCCAGGACCTGATAAAGGCCGGCGTCGACGCCGTAAAGGTCGGGGTGGGCTCCGGCTCGATATGCATCACGAGGGTGATTACGGGATCCGGCGTGCCGCAGCTGACCGCGGTGATCGACTGCGCAAAGGTGGGCCGGGAGAACGACGTTCCGATAATATCAGACGGGGGCACCCGCACGTCCGGCGACGCCGCAAAGGCGCTCGCGGCCGGGGCCTCTTCCGTGATGGTGGGCAGCATGCTGGGCGGAACCGACGAGTCCCCGGGGACGGTACTGACAAAGAACGGCAAGAGGTTCAAGGTGTACAGGGGCATGGCGTCGCTGGCCGCGTCCATAGGGCGCAAGTCAAAGGAGACAGGATACGTGTCGCTTGACGACGACCTCAACGACTACGTGGCGGAGGGGGTGGAGGCGATGGTGCCCTACAAGGGGGGCGTCACGGACATACTAAAGCAGCTTGCGGGGGGGCTGCGCTCCGGGCTGAGCTACTGCGGGGCGCACACCATACCGCAGATGCAGCAGAACGCCGAGTTCGTCAAGATGTCAAGGGCCGGGTTTGCAGAGAGCAACCCGCACGATGTCTCAGTGATGTGACGTTTGGCATGCGGGAACGGCGGCGGTGACCGCCAGCCAAGCTGACTTTGCCATAGGAGCCCTCACGCGACGAAGGAGGGCAAGAACGTGCACGGAGAGGCCGCCCGACTGATACAAGGATCACGTGAGTTCATGCAGCGGGATTTACAGAAAATATACTAGCATAACGCTAATGGCAATCATGGTCGCCGGGGGGCTGA
>JAPPIP010000023.1 GCA_028820595.1 Nitrososphaerota archaeon
CGCTCATAGTGAACATATTATTTGGGCAAGATTATGCCGGATTGGACAGCGCCGATCAGAGGTACTGGTGCAAATTCGGGTGGTCGGCGGTAGGCACGGGGGGGGATCGTGATCTTCTCTGAAACGTTACTTGCCGCAGTCTGGGCCGTCGGCGTCGTCGGGGGCATCAAAGGCGTCAGGTCACTTAACTTACCACTCTCCAGTTCTATCAAGCCTTATATGGCTTCATTCATCGCGACGATCCAATGATTTCAAAACCGATACTGTTTGCCTCCTTGGCGGCGACGATGGTTCTGGCGCTTGGCGCAATGGAACACATCACAGCCGAGGAAGAAACAAAGCTGTCAAACAGCGAAAAAATAGAACTGATACTGCAAGTACAGTCCTTGGAAGTGCAGATACAGCAAACCGAAGACGAACAGAAGAGGGAGGCCCTGAGGGCCGAACAGCAGGACATACTCCAGAGGCTGCACGAGGCCGCCTCCGACGGCCAGACGACGCAGGCCGCGCGGGGCGACGTCTCGGAGCGGAGCAACTGGAGGGATCTGTTCAACCTGTACGGAAAGAACAAGGGATGCGACGGTGCAAACGAGCTGTGGCACTACAAGGTCGACTACGACGGCAACATTGGACTCCGAGTAGACCAGTCGTTTCCGTCCGAGCTGACGTCCGGGGATTCCCCTTACTGTGAGGAGCATGACTGGGAAAGCAACGTGTACCTTGACATCAGGAACATCTTTGACGAAACCGGGTGCCACGCCAACCTTGAAGTGGAACCGGTAGACAAGTACCCGCTGAACTGCGTCACGCTTGGAGGCATCTACGTGGTCTCCGTCACGGCGGACTACGACGGCAGACAGACATCAAGCTGGACTTGGTTCTGGACATAACCCACACACCTTTTTTTTTTGAACGGCCATGGAACCGAAGAAGGAACGCAAGGCGGCAAAAGAGCCCAAGGCGGAGAAAAGGACATCCCGGACGCCGATCCCGTACGAGTACTTCAATGCGACCGAGCACGTGCCCGGCGAGGAACCCATGCTTCAGCCGGAGACAATCCGCAGGATGCTCATCGCACTGATGCGCAATATGGACGAGGAGGGTGTCGAGAAGATGACGAACTATGTGGTCTACCTGATTACAAAGGTCAGGGACCTTTCCGACCAGAACGCGCGTTTAAGAGCGGGCCGCCCAAAGCAGGACGGAGACGGGCGCGGGGGACTCGAACCCGCGAATGTCTGAGCGGTGCGACAACCGAATTGGCACCAGCACCAGAAACCGGGTTCTGTTGCAAATTCGTGTATGCCGCGTGATGGATTGGGGCTAGGACAGAATCCTAACTCAGCCGCTTTGAGTAGTGGCAAAGATGTCTCAGACCACCATAGGCTATGCGGAACTTCGTGCCATGGTTTCGCAGGCCGCGTCCATTGAGGGTACGTACATCAAAGTCTATTGCCACGATACCTGATACTATGGCACCAATGAACTGTCTAGATTGGGGCTCCCTGTATACGTGCGCCGTGTCATACTTGACTTTCCCCATCCGCCGGACTCCTTTTACCACAATCACTCGCCATAACTTGGACACAAAGGCGTTGATCAGGTCATCATGCGTCCAATACGGCCACACCATGTCACTCGTACTGTCATTGCGTACTGTAACCCTGTCGGCCTCGTTTGCCACATAAAACCCCCTGTCGGATCTACCACGTATCGTATGCCTGAAACTGAGTTTGCCCTCGGAATTAGTCCACCCAAATTCTCTAACCATGTGGTGCATGTGTCCCTTTGGCTGTGCCTCGGTGAAAAAGAGTCAGCAGGGCAGATCCCGAATGGAATTTGACTTCCCACTTTCCGGCATCTGGAATGTCAAAATTCTCACTGTCCACGCCCAAAAGTTTCTCCAAGATTTTGCCGGGGGCGCCAGTGCCGCCATAGTCATAATCCGACAGATCATGCCATCCTGACGCAAGAACTCTGCGCACGCGCTCAAACATCTCGTTATCGGAGGGGGTCATATCCTCGACTCCTAGCCTTAGCAATCCAGTCTTCTGCCATTCTTGCATAGTCGGCAGACTTCTCTATGCCTATCCACTCAACTCCCTCCGCGTCTGCCGCGACCGCCGTGGTTCCACTTCCCATGAATGGGTCTAGCACGGGGCCCCCGCCAGCAGCCTGAATGCACCTATGCGCCAAATCCACGGGAAACGGGGCGGGGTGTGGGTTGTTGTGCGCCTGATTGATTCTCCATACGCAGCCCGCACTATTGGCCTTGGGGGCGAGTTTGAAATCCGGCTTGGCGATGAGATAGATCACTTCGTAGTTGGGAAGAAAGTACCCCGGATTGAAGTTGATCCCGCCGGAACGTTGCCATATTATGATCTGACGCACGGGGAAGCCCCGCACTATGTCGGAGCGATCCTGTAACAGGCCGCCCTGCACGCGCCATTTGTGGTTGTAGAATATTGCACCGTCTGGCCGTAATACGCGCATCATCTCGGCCAGACATCTGCGCTGCCAAGACACGTATTTCTCATGCGGCATACAGTCGTCATGTCCGTCGTATCCGTTTTGCAGGGCTGCCTTGGGCCACTTGCCACCGTTGCCGTTTTTCAGGCCGTTGCCTACGCTGTTCTTTATGTTGTACGGGGGAGACGTGACTACGACCTTGACGGATTCATCCGGAATCTCCCGCATGATGTCAAGGCAATCTCCCTGCCAAATGTGGCCAACGAGATTCTTTAGGCTATTTTGTCTTTTTGTGACCTGCGCCTCGGTGGGGGAGGGGTGCCGCGCTCGTTTCGTCAAGCCGCGCCTTGAGGTCTGCCAACTTTGCATTGAGTCCGGCTATTTGTGTCTCCGTCTCGTCCATTTCTACTTGCAATAGTTTTCTTTTGGATTCGGGATCCGTTTCGGCCCCGCAGTATTCTTCTATGCGTCGCCCATCATTGTTATAGTACACATAGTACGCGTACGTTTTGTCTCCACGTTTGCGAGAGATAACTGATCCCATGACATACGTTAGATCCCAACGTTATAAATAACTTGCCAATGTAATATTGGCAATCTTTATATTATGTTGCCAATATAGTATTGGCATGAAAGCATCCGCGATGATGAATGGAAAAGCCAGAGGCGCTGCCACGCCAATGACGAGCGAATTGCACTCTGAGCGGGCTTTCATATTCTGCCTTATAATTCGTGGGGGTCGTGCGGCATGAAGGTAGAGTCACACGACACCGTCACATTCTGCAAGCACTGCCGCTCCGACCGCATCCGCAAGGAGGGCGTGCGGCACAACAAGTCCGGGGATGTTCAGTTGATGAAGTGCACGGCGTGCGGCAAAAGGTTCTCTGCAAACTTCGGGTTCCGATACAGGAGATACAGCCAGGCCATAGTGTCAGAGGCGCTGCACCTGTTTTATTCGAACATGTCCTCGCGTGCGGTCGCCGACGCATTCGAGGCGCGCGGCATAGACGTGGACGGCTCGACCATACGCAGATGGGTTGAGCGCTACTCTAGGATAGCCGGACTGTTTACCGACAGCCTCAAGCCGAGGGTCGGCAACTGGTACCGCGGGGACGAAGTGTGGGTCAGGGTAAACGGCCAGAAGTATTACCTGTTCGCCACTATGGACGACGACACCCGATACTGGCTTGCCGGGGAACTGGCTGACTCAAAGGACAAGCACGATGCCGACAATATATTCCGCATGACAAAGGACGCGGCAGGCGGCAAGAACCCAACCGTGCTTATCACCGACGGCCTGCCCGCCTACCAGAAAGCGGCCCGCAAGATATTTGGGAACAAGACCTACCACAAGTGCGACGCGGGCCTGCGGAGCAAGCGGATAGGCCACACGGGCAAGCCCACAAACGCCAGCTGCCATCCAAGCAACAACAAAATGGAGAGATCGAACGGCACGATCCGCGACCGTGAGAAGACCTTTCGCGGGCTGTCCGCACCGGACACGGCGGTCTTTGACGGCATGAAGGTTCACTACAACCACGTGCGCAAGCACGACTCAATCCACAAGACCCCGGCAGAAGCGGCAGGCATCTCGATAGAAGGACGCAACAAGTGGCGTACCATCATACAGACCGCAAGCCTGCATCTGATCGCAACGAACCAGAGGGTACGGCGGCGGTGATTTTTTTTGCGTGCCGACCACCCGAATTTGCACCAGTACCTGATCAGATCCCGCAGAGATTCCAGCGCCTTGAAGATTGTGCCTGCCAGGCTGTTTTTCAGACGTTGCGGCAGGTGATCTGAATACATACAGATCCCGCGCCGCATCGCGCACGGGCTAGGCACGGCAGGCAGACCCGCGAGGATTTCCGCGGACAGGGGACGGGGGGAGGGGGGGGATCACAGGCAGGCCGGCAGGCGGCGCATATCGTGAGTCTACGACGACGGTGCGGCAGACGTCAGTCCTGCTTGGTTTTTTCCCGCATCATGCTCTTTAACATGATGCGGTTGATGCCCTCGATTACGGCCTTTACGCTAGTAGTGACTATATCCTCCCCCACCGACTTTGCAGAGACGGAGTTGCCGCCGGCGTCCTCCACGGATATGGTAACCTCGCAGAGCGCAGAAGAGCCGCCGGATATTGACGCGAGCCCGTAGTCCTTGATGCGCAGCTCCGACGTCCTGTCCGTTATGCGCTCAATCGCGTTGAGCGCGGCATCGACGGGGCCCACTCCATAGTCGGTCCCGTAGAACTCCTTGCCGTCGATGTCAAGCTTTACAAACGCATAGGGCATGGTGCCGATTCCAGTAGACACCGAAAAGCCCGTCAGGTGCACGAGCTGCTTTATGCCCCGATCGCCGAGCACCTCGCTTGCAAAAGACAGGAGCTCAACGTCAGTCACGTATTCGCCCCGGTCGCCGAGCGCCTTTACCCTCTCTAGTATCTGCTTTGACTGCTCCTCGTCCGGCTCTATCCCGTATTCTTGCAGCATGGCGTTCATTCCGTGTATGCCGGCATGCTTGCCCACATGAAGCCAGCGCCGGCGCCCCACAAGCTCCGGGCTGATCGGCTCGTACGTAAGCGGGTTGTTGAGTATGCCGTGCGTGTGTATCCCGGACTCGTGGCCGAATGCGTTCTCCCCCACGATCGCCTTGTTTGGCTGCACCTGTATCCCCACCACGCTTGAGATGTACCTGGACACGTCGTAGAGCTGCTCAGATACGATCCCAGTCTCGTATGCGGCCTTGCCAGGCACGCCATTGCCGCGGCCATCGTCGGCCCCGTGCGAGAGGCACTTGAGGGCCATTGCCAGCTCCTCAAGCGAGGCGTTGCCGGCCCTCTCGCCGATGCCGTTTATCGTAACATGCGCGCACGAGGCCCCCGCGCCGATGCCGGCAAGCGCGTTTGCGACCGCAAGCCCAAAGTCATTGTGGCAGTGCACGCTGATGGGAAGCCCCCCCGAGGCCGATATCGCGTCGGCCGTTATTGCAGCCACATACTCGGGCGTCGCATAACCGACCGTATCGGGGATGTCAATCCGGTCGGCCCCTGCAGACGCTACCGCCGAGAACACCTCACCGAGAAACTTGCGGTCTGTGCGCGTGGCATCCTCGGCCGAGAACTCCACCTGCATGCCCCGGGACTTTGCATACTCCACTGCGTCGACTGCCCTCCGCAGCGCATCCTGCCGGGACATCTTCAGCTTGTACTGCAGGTGCAGGTCGGACGTCGCGATAAACGTGTGGACGTACCGGAGGCCGGCTTCCGCGGCAGAATCAATGTCCCCGCGGTTTGCGCGCGCAAGGCCCGCGACTTCGCAGGAGAGCCCGTCAGATGCAATCATGCGTACTGCCTTGTGCTCCCCCTTTGATATGACCGGGAAGCCGGCCTCGATTGCGTCCACCCCGAGCCGGTCGAGCCTGCGCGCGATCTCCAGTTTTTGCTCCGGCGACATCGATATGCCCGGCGTCTGCTCCCCGTCACGCAGGGTGGTGTCAAAGATGCGGATTCTTCTCGGGTTCGTGCCGTTGCCGCCGCCGTTATAGTCACCTGTGCCGCCGTCCGCGGCGGTTCGGTTCTCGTGTTCCATGTCACACCCCGCTCCTCTGCAGCGCCGCCACCCCGGTCCTGGCCACATCCACGATTCCAAACGGAGCGGCCAGCTCCTCAAAGGCCTTTATCTGGTCGGGAGTGGCCGTCAGCTCCACCATTATCGAGTCGCGCTTTACGTCATGCATCTTTCCCCCGTACGCGCCGGCCATCTTGTTTATCTCCATGCTGTCACTTGCATTGCCCACCTTTATGCGGAATATGCACAGCTCCCTGAACACGGTCATGTTCTCATCAAGCCGGTCCACGCGTATGACGTCTATCATCTTGTCGAGCTGCTTTACTATCTGATCTATCTGCTTGTCATCCCCGTACGTGGTGATGGTCATTTTCGAATAGTCGGGATTGGCCATCACGCCGACAGAGATGCTGTCTATGTTAAAGTTGCGCGCGCGGAACATGTGGGTCACCTTGAACAGGATGCCCGGCTTGTTCTCCACCACCAGGGAAAGGATTGCCCACATTATGACGCCACCGTTATCCCCGCATCAAGCAGTCCTACGGGCGCCGCTGTCGTTGTCGTGATAGTAGCCGCAGTCTTATCCGCTGCCATGTTAGTTGCCATCATCATCATCACCACCACCATCATTATTGCCATCATACAAATCACGAGGGGAGTATCATGTCCTTGAGCGGCGTGCCCGGAGCCACAAAGGGGAGCACGTCCTCCTCGGGGTCGATAGGTATGTCGATCACAGTCGCAACGTCGCTTGCAAGGGCGGCCTTGATGGCAGAGCCCAGCTCGTCCAGGGACTGGGCCCTGATGCCCTGGGCCCCGTACGATTCGGCAAGCTTGACATAGTCCGGACACTGGCCCTGATCCACGCCAATCATGCGGCGCTCATAGAACGTGCGCTGCCACTGGGCCACCATCCCAAGCGAGTAGTTGTTTATCAGGAACACGATGACCGGAATGTCCTCGAGCACCGCGGTAGCAAGCGAGTTCTCAGTCATGTTAAAGCTGCCATCCCCTGCAATGTCCACGACGTGCACGTCGGGCCTGGCGGCCTTTGCCCCGATCGCGGCGGGGAACCCCCACCCCATGGTGCCGAGCCCGGTCGAGCTGAAAAAGGTGCCGGGGTGTATCACGTCAAAGAACAGGGAAGCCCACATCTGGTGCTGCCCGACCTCCGTGGTCACTATGGAGTCGGCCGGAAGCAGTTCGCGGAGCTTTCGGAGTATCTTGGCCGCCCCCATCTCGCCGGGGTGTATCTTGAGGTTTTCCTTCCAGTACGACTTGGTCTCCTTGGCAT
This sequence comes from Nitrososphaerota archaeon, assembly GCA_028820595.1. GTDB lineage: Archaea > Thermoproteota > Nitrososphaeria > Nitrososphaerales > Nitrosopumilaceae > Nitrosopumilus. The sequence continues at coordinate 7,333 of JAPPIP010000023.1, forward strand.
TCTTGAGCCACGCGGTCTCCTCTACGAGGCGCGGCTTGTTCTCCAAGAGCTTCAGCATGATGCGCAGGGAGGCCCTGACGTCGCCCACCACGGCCACGCTCGTAGTCTGGTTCTTTCCAATCTCCGCGGGATCCACGTCCATGTGGATTATCTTGCGCCGGCGCTCAAAGTCCTCAAACGTCCCGACCGACCTGTCAGAGAACCTCGTGCCGATCGCAAGCACGCAGTCGGCCTGGTCTATGATGCGGTTTGCCTCCGCGTGCCCGTGCATCCCTATGGGACCCAGCGACAGCGGGTGGTTCTCTGGAAACGCCCCCTTTCCCTTGAACGTGGTGACGACTGGTATCATCAAGAGCTCGGCCAGCGCCTGTAGCTCTGCAAAAGCCGACGAGATTATGGTGCCGCCGCCGGCAAGTATCACGGGCCTCTCCGTGTTGAGCAGGATGGCAATGGCGCGCTCCACGTTTGCGACGTCCGGGTCGGTCCACGGGTGGTATCCCTTTATCTGGAACTCGTTTGGAAACACCATGTCATCCTCGTTCTGCTGCACGTCCTTTGGGATGTCAATCAGTACGGGGCCAGGCCTGCCGGTCTCGGCTATGAAAAAGCCCTTCCTGACCGACTCGGGGATCTCCGATGCCGTACGGGGCTGGAACGCGTACTTTACGACCGGGTTTGCCATGCCGATTATGTCGCTTTCCTGGAACGCGTCGCGCCCTATCATGGACACGGGCACCTGTCCCGTCACCGCCACCATGGGCGCAGAGTCGGCCTGCGCTGTCGCAATGCCCGTCAGTATGTTCGTGGCGCCGGGGCCCGACGTCGCAAAGCACACGCCCGGCTTGCGGCTGACGCGCCCAAAGCCGTCTGCCATGTGGGCCGCGGACTGCTCGTGCCTCACCAGTATGTGCCGTATGTCGCACCTTGCAAACTCGTCGTACATTGGCAGGTTGGCGCCGCCGGGCAGTCCAAAGACCTGTCGGACGCCCTCCTTCTCCATTGCCACCATCAGCGCCTTTGCGCCCGACATGTGTTGCGCTTCGCTTACGAGATCGCTTGCCATCGTACTGCAATCACATCCAGAGCCGGGATCCGGCGGCGTGCGATGCCGCGCCCGGAGCCGGCTCTGCCATGGCGTCCGCGGCGTGCGCCCCAGGCGCCTTGGCACGCGCGTACATCGTCACTAGTATCATCATATTCAAACCACATAAATAACCTGCGTCACATCTAATAAAGTTTCCCAATCATTC
>JAPPIP010000051.1 GCA_028820595.1 Nitrososphaerota archaeon
GGAGAGGGATACGCATGCAAAAGTCTAGGCGGAACTATTTACTGGATACCACAAGCGCATGACACGCGGGGAGCGCCTTAAGCCCAGCTCGCCGCTCATAACGACGGACTTTGGGTACCGCCTCAAGGGATGGGGCAAGCTGAACCGGAACGACGGCAGGTTCCGGGTTACAAACGCCATCAGCGCCTCCGTCAGTCCCGTCATCAGGAGCGTGCTCCCGGCCCGCCCCTATGCCCCGAGGGCGTACTTTGACAGCCAGCTGCTGATTGCCGAGAGCCACGGGTGCATGACGCACGCGTACCGGCAGTTCTTCACGGGGCACAAGGGCGACATGGAGGCCCGGCATACCACAAACAAGGGCAGGCTGACGGAGCAGATGACCGAGGACATGAGGCGCGCGTTTGAGCAGAGCCAGGCGTTCCTGTCCACCGATGCCGCACACGATTCGGAAAGGGACAGGCGCAGGATGCTCGTCGGCATGTGGAGGCAGCAGGCCAGGATGTACGGCCTGGATCCCGATGCCATGATTGCGGGCGGGGCTCTGGGCGGGGCGCGGGACGAGCCGGTACGGCAACCGGCGGCGGTAACATACGCGCAGGACGGCGATGCGGTGCTCAATGGCGATGCAGTGGCGCCCACTACTTCCTTGAAGGCGGATCAAAACGCTTCTAGCGGGCGGGAAAAAGCGACGGCGATGCGGGCAGCAGATACCGCCCCGCCCGCCGCCGGTAACAAGGTCCACCGGCAGTCTCCCTTTGAGAGCAAGATAGTGGATGACGAAGCCAAGCTGCTGGCAGGCACCGCGGAGGGATGGGACTTGGTAAGGAACCTGCCCGGCGAGAGGTTCCCGATCAGGCGCAAGATTCCAAGGTTGTGATGGTGGTGGTGGTGGTGGCGCATGGCATCTCCCGGATCTGATAACATCACAACACGACACAGCGGTGGGCGCAGAATCGACGGCTGTTTCACATTGGGAGGCAAGACGCGAAATGCCGGGCTGTCATACCTGCAGAGAAAGACGCGGGCGGCGCACAGGGGCAGGTACCACGTGATGGGCGAGAACGACTTGACGGCTTTGACGATCAGATGTCAGACGCTGCCGCCAAGTGGTCGACAGGATGTCGTGGCCGCCGTACGTCCCCAAAAAAGGCGCCCTGCCGCAAGTCCGTGTTTGACCTCTGAAGGACGCCCCGTTCCGTGCCCCTCTCGATCCGCAGACAGGTCACAGATTGGAAGCAATACCCCGCCTGCTATGTTTTTATGGATCCGCTGACCATGTACAGTATGGCTGGCGTAGCAAAATTTTTCAAGGATTTTGAAGAACCACTATGTGCCTTTTTTCAGCTGGGCCCGGACACGCAAGACGGCGTCACAAAACTTTTCAACGACAGGGGCCCGCATCTGGGCACATATGAATTTGCAAAAGCTGCGGGGATTGACACAGGCGATGAGGCAGAAGGTATTCTCCAAACACTGGCCATATTGATCAATGAGAGAGACAATGACCCCGTGGAATTTATCACTGCACTAAACAAATCGAAAATGCCCCAAAATATCAAGTCAAATATCGTCAATTTCACTACCAGTCTGAACGAGACGGGGAAGAAGGGATTTAAAACGAGGTTCTTTATCGACGCAAGCAGCGTAGACGAACCCACCCTGACGTCCATGCGCCATACCGTCTTTCTCAAAGCGGTGGAGGACTACGACGGAAAAATTGTTTGCCACACACCGGTCATAAGGCTAGAGTTCTCATTAGACAGCAAAAAGAGGATTCCCGAGCACGCCTATATGTCAATAGAGCAGCTTCAAATCATGATAGATGACCTGCGCGACATATACCAAAACAGCGCCAAAACCATAGAATCGTACAAGACTGCGCAGCATCCGGACTTTCTAATAGTGGGCAACAAGTGATGGATCGTATGAGCCAAATCGCACAATATTATAACAGCTTTCCAAGACGCGAGTACCATTACAAGAAAAGGAGCAACGTCGGTAAAACATCCGCGCCGTCCCCACAAACGGAAATGAAGCACAGGATTAGAGGCGCCCTGCGAGATCTGATCAGCGAAAACCGCGCGCCCGCCAAGCCATACATCACGATCCAAAAGGGGGATCTCAGCATAATGATGTCGCACCCCGATCCAACAACGCGCAAGATGCTGGACTGCATGAGGGAAAATAATTTCAGAGGCATCATGGAGCACATGAACGCCGTAGACCGGAGAGACTGTTCGGCCGTGGTCGATTTTTGCAAATGCTTGGAGACCGCCGTTGGCATAATGAGATTCATTGCAGACAATACGATGCGGAAAATGACACTCGGAGATTACCAACGGGGCCTTTTTGACATAATGCAGGCGGCGGGGGCGCTTGCCGACAGTCCCGGAAGTGAGGCAGGGCGGCACGATCTGGAAAGTGGGATCAGCGCACTGCTTGGAAGATTAGAGTCCCACGCGGCGCTGACCGACATATTGGAAGAGCATGGAGAAACCGAGGAGGAGCTTGATAAACGGATGTCCGCATCCCTGCTGAAATTTTGAGGTGTTCCATTGATCCCCGTAAGCATCTGCAAGACATGCAACCCGAAGGCAATAGTAGAGTCATGCAACGTGCATTATTTCTACTGGCCGCTGGAAGTCGGGCTCGGACATGTCAAGATCATGGGGAGGGGTTTCCAATCTCTCCCGTAAAACAGGACGATTGGGAGCCGATCAAGACCATCGACGTGGATGGAAAAACAACAATTGTAAGCAGGTTCCACTACGACATACTGCTCTACTTCAACAGGCCAAAGCTAGACGACGGAAAGCCCGTCATTGACTTTCTCCACGGCAGCCATACGCCAATGGCATACTCAGAAAGCGGATCCAGCTTAAAATTGCTCATAAGAAACAGCGCGGGTGCAAACGGCATCTCGCTCCATAAGCTCAAGGCGCTCTACTTCATGTACGAACAATTCCTGCGCAAAACCGCAGGCAGATTGTGCGAAACAAAGTCGTACGAACCCAAAAGGACGGACATCGAAGACGGTGTCAAACTGGATCCGACGCGCGCAAAGGCGCTAATTGTCGTAGGAGAACCCCCGACCCGGAGCCATCTCGAAAGAATCGAATATTTGGAGCTACTGTAGGACGTGTCGTCTAAGAACTAAGAAAAACACTTGTCCGGAGTGTGGGCGCCGGCCCCGGCATGCTGCCAGGTACAAGAAGAAAGACGCTGCTGTGTGAGGGTTTTGCGCTCCCTGTGTGGCTGGGTTCTCGGGTATCTCCTTTTCGGGGGCGTCTGGGGCGGCGGGCCTTTGCGATCAGTATTTTCTCTCCCTGCCCTGAGCGGAGGCACACACGTCCGTTCCCCCACCTCTTCTTCTGATTCGGAAGAGTTCTATAGCGTGGGATCGTGTGGACTGGATGTGTGTCCGATGTACTCTGTGCCCGTCCGATGCGGGGTTTCACGATGCGCGTGTCTCCCCCGCATCTTTGTTCCCTGTTGGAAGCGTTTCTATGTGGTGGTGCGGTGTGGGTCTTGGTGGAGAGCCGGCAGCTCCCACTTGGGGGCATGGGTCGAGATGTCGTTAGTCCCCCTCCCCTCTTCCTGTGTGTGGCTGTGTTGTGCAGGGTGCCGATTCGTGCATGCGTGGGATCTCTTGGGGCGGGGGAAGGTCAAGCGGAGCGGAAGACGGCACCTACCAGCAGCAGCAGCAGCAGCAGCAGCAGCAGCAGCAGCAGTAGTAGTGCGCACCCATTATCGGTGCAGTCGCCTGCCTTGCAGCTTTCCCCGTCCTGCGGCGCCGTCCATGCGCACTACGGTGCATCGTAACGGCATTTGTGCCCCGTGATTAATGCCAAAAACCACCCACACGACAACTGCCCAAATCGCGTACATGCGACAAGACACCGGCCGTGCCGTCCAACCTGCATGCCAGGGGCCATCTCGGAGCGGAAAATTCGACCGAATCTGCAGACATTTGGGTTGGCCGAATGCTGCGTTTAATTCTTAAGATGTGCATACGAAAGCCGAGACGTGATTATACTTCACGGTGGGGAGCTTGACGGATCGCTGGTAGTCTGGGCAGAGACGCCGGATCCCAAAAGACCGGGCGGCAGAAAGTCACGGTCGGGCCCTGCGAGATACCCGTTTGGGGCAGGTGCAGGCACGCTTGGGCGCATACTAGGATCGTTCGGGCTGAGTCCATGCGCCGCGTATGCCGCAAACGCGTGGCTTCCCACGCGCGCAAACGGCAACCCCATCCCGTCAAGCGGCATGATCGACGGGTACGCGTCGAGGCCTACAAGCGCCAAGCGCGTGCCGTGGAGAATAGACGTGGCGGAGCTCTCAGACGGTGACGCGACGGACATGCTCGGCCGGATAATCGGACGCAGGGCAATTACAGACGAGAATGGCGGCGGCGTCGGCACCATCATAATCGGATCGGATCTGGCGTACATGGCAGAGTCCATGCGCCTGGCAGGGCTGGTCGTGGCGGGTCAGCAGTACCTTCCGGACATAAGGCCCAGCACGGATGCGGAAGGAGCGTCCGGCAAATGGTACAGCGTGTCATGGAGCCCGGTAATGTCGGCAGAATATTCGGGGCGGTTCGAGTCACTGTCGGGCCGCATGCCGGGCGCGGTAAGGGCGATCACCAAAATCGACAGCGGCCGGGGCGGCAACGGCCGCGACACGTCGTACAGAAGCAGCGGCCCCAAGAACCCGCCGGCGGCAGTCCTTCAGCGCTTTGTCGGACGGATCTCAGACCATCTCATACGCACGGCAGTAGCGCGGGGAGCAGGCGGCGCGCCCGGGGCCCCGGAATTTGACAGTGTGCACGACGCGTGGCTCTACCACCTAAAGTCCCCCGAGTCGAGGGAGATGCGCGGGCACGGCGTGCCGCTCCTCTGCGAGCAGGTCGAGGAATGGAAACGGCCGATCACATCGGCGTCAAGATCTCCCCTGCGCCTCTGCTTCCGCCTCGAAGAGCCGCAAGAACAGGACGGCGCGTGGCTCATACGGTACCTGCTCCAGCCCCGGGGCGACCCGAGCCTGCTCGTCCCGGCCGACGCGGCATGGAAGGCCAGATCCTCCGCAGTCGCGCTTCCAAGGGGCGTGAACGCAAAAGAGTTCCTGCTGACGTCCCTGGGCCAGGCAGCCAGAATCATGCCCTCGCTTACCGAGGGGCTAGGCCCCGGGGGCGGCGACGCACCCGGGGGCGTCATGAGGGGGCTCATTACCGATGCGGAGGGGGCGCACAGGTTCCTGACAAAGGAGGCCGCGGCCCTGCGCCAAGCCGGCTACGTGGTCATACTCCCCGCATGGTGGGCCGGGAGGGGCCCCAGAATAAAGGCAAGGGCCGACGTCAGGGCGCCCAAGGCAGGCTCAAGCGGGATGCTTGACTTTAGGAGCGTAGTCTCCTTCGACTGGAAGATGGCAATCGGGGATCAGGAGATGTCAATCAGGGAGCTGCGGGAACTCGCAAGGGCAAAGGCCCCGCTTGTCATGATGCGCGGCGAATGGACGGAGGTCTCGCCAGACGACATCAGGCGGGCCATAAAGTTCCTGCAAAGGGGGGCCGGCGGCGGAAAGTCGCTCATGGACGTGCTAAGGATGGGCGTCGGCGCGGCGGGCTCGGGCGACTCCGCGGCCGCAGGCGCGGGAGAAGTGCCGCCGGGCATGGACGTGGAGGTCACCAGCAAGGACAGCCGCATACTTCAGATACTGGACCAGCTCAACGACAAGACCAAGATGAAGGACAGGAGACAGCCGGCGGGCTTTTCAGGCAAGCTGAGGCCCTACCAGCTGCGCGGATTCTCGTGGATGTCGTTCCTGCAGAGGTGGGGCCTTGGCGGGTGCCTGGCAGACGACATGGGGCTGGGAAAGACGATACAGGTGCTGGCGCTCATCCAGCAGCACAGGCGGCAGCAGGCGGCCAAGGGCAACGGGACGGATCCCCGAAGGCCGTTCCTCCTCATATGCCCTACATCCGTGATAAGCAACTGGGAGAAAGAGGCCCTCAGGTTCACTCCAGAGCTTGACGTCATGATCCACCACGGCGGCGACAGGATCACTAGCGCCGCCGCGTTCAGGAGGGAGGCGCAGGGCCACGACATAGTGGTGTCGAGCTACGGCCTGCTGCACAGGGATCTCAAGGTTATGAAGAATGCCGGGTGGGGCGGCATCGTACTTGACGAGGCGCAGAACATCAAGAACCCGCAGACAAAACAGTCCCGGGCGTCACGGGAGATAGACGCAGACTGCCGGTTTGCTCTGACAGGCACGCCGGTGGAGAACAACGTGGGGGACCTCTGGTCCATAATGGAGTTTCTGAACCCCGGCCTGCTGGGCAGCGAGGCGGCATTCCAGCGCAACTTTTTTGTCCCAATCCAGATGATGCAGGACACGGGGGCGGCCGAGAGGCTAAAGAGGGCCACGGGCCCCTTTATGCTAAGAAGGCTGAAGACCGACAAGTCGATCATATCCGACCTGCCAGAAAAGGTCGAGACAAAGACGTACTGCCAGCTGACAAAGGAGCAGGCGACCCTCTACGGGGCCGTCATCGAGGAGATTGGGGGCATCCTCGGCACGGGTGACGACGACCCTGATCGCGGCAGCGCGGGGGCCAAAGGCGGTCCCGAGGCGGAGGGGGGGGTCAGCAGGTTTAGGCGCAAGGGGATAATACTCGCCGCCCTGACAAAGCTGAAGCAGGTGTGCGACCACCCGGCCGTCTTCTTAAAGGACAACTCGCAGACGTCCGGCGTGGCGGGCCGCTCCCGTTCGGGCAAGCTGGTGCGGCTCACCGAGATGCTCTCGGAGGTGACAGAGTCAGGCGACAGCGCGCTGGTGTTCACGCAGTTTGTGGAGATGGGCCGCATAATCAGGGACCACCTGCGGGAGGCCCTAGGGCGCGAGGTCCTCTTCCTGCACGGCGGCACCCCCCGGGGCCAGCGGGATGCAATGGTCGAGCGCTTTCAGGAGGGGCACGACGGGGAGGGGACGGAGGGCGGCAAAAGGACCGGGGCCTCCGAGCCAAAGGTGTTTGTCATATCGCTAAAGGCCGGCGGCACGGGGCTGAACCTGACTGCGGCAAGCCACGTGTTCCACTTTGATCGGTGGTGGAACCCCGCAGTGGAGGACCAGGCCACGGACAGGGCGTTCCGCATAGGCCAGAGGCGCAACGTCCAGGTCCACAAGATGATCTGCTCCGGCACGCTGGAGGAAAGGATCGACGACATGATAGAGATGAAAAAGGACGTCTCAACGAGGGTGATCGGCGCGGGGGAGGGCTGGCTCACGGAGATGTCAAACGAGGATCTAAGGGACGTATTGGCCCTGAGCGCGGACGCGACCATGGCGGCGGCGGCGGGGGAGGTGGACTGACGGGTTGTCATTCTGGGGATACTACAAGAGGAGAAAGCCAAAGCGGGTGAGTGGCGGCATAAAGGCCCAGTCAAAAAAGGGCCAGTTCGGGCAGAACTGGTGGGCAAAAAGGTGGAACGAGGTGCTAGAAGGCTACGACATCGGGGAGCGCCTGGGCAGGGGCAGGGCGTACGCCCGCAAGGGGCAGGTCGCGTCAATCGACATCTCAAGGGGGCTCGTGACTGCACGGGTGCGCGGCAGCATGGACTACAAGGTCCGCATAGACATACAGACACTTGAGGAGTCGCAGTGGGAGGACGTGGCAAAGGCGGTTCTTGCAAGGCCCGCAGCCGCCGCAAGCCTGCTTGCAGGACAGATTCCAGACGACGCAGAGGACGTGTTTGACGAGCTGGGCCTGAGCCTGTTTCCAAGGAGGATGGATCTGGAGACCGACTGCACCTGCCCGGACTGGTCAAACCCCTGCAAGCACATCGCAGCAGTGTACCTGCTGCTTGCAGAAGAGTTTGATCGGGATCCGTTTCTGATATTCCGTCTACGCGGGATAGAGCGCAAAAAGATGCTAAAGATGCTCGGGCTTGAGGACAAGGCGGCCAAGAGGGGCGGCAAAAAGCCGCCGCTTTACAAGGCAGTCACAAGGTCGTCGCGCATCAAGCCGCTTCCGGCAGATCCGGACGACTTTTGGAGGGGCGGTGTCGACGTCGAGGATGCCGGCGTGGGAGTAATACAGTCAAGGACGGCGGGCGGGGGCGGCAACGGAATCAGACCCGGCAAGGGCGTGGCGCCGCGCAGTAGGGGCAGTCCCAAAAGGAGCGACGCCGGCAAGGGTCATGCGGACACGGGCAACGGCGCGCAAGCGCACGAGCTGCAGGAGATAGTTCCCGCAATCCCGGCTGCGATGGTAAAGCAGCTGGGAAGCTTTCCGTTCTGGAGAGGCGAGCAGAACTTTATCGAGAGCATGGAGGAGATGTACGAAAAAGCCTCCGGGTTGGGCATCAGGGCGTTTCTGGGCAAGCCAGTCAGGCAGCAGGGCCACGGGGGATGAGAAGGGCTTTGCAGACTTGTTGCTACCGCGGTTGTTGTTATTGCGGCCGCCCCCGCACGTGCATGCCCTGCATCCTTTGCAGGTC
>JAPPIP010000098.1 GCA_028820595.1 Nitrososphaerota archaeon
ACAAACCAGGTGCCCACGCGGCCCGGCGTGTGTGTGGTTCAGTTCCATCTACTGTGGTAATAGATATTCTTTTTAAGGGCGATGATTGCAGCCTGCCCGAAAATCTTGGCATTGTGCGCAAAGGACCATGTGACACGTATTATGAAAATGCCCAGATGGCAGTGCTCATTCCGGTTGCAAACATGTATGACGTGGCCGCCCTTGACCAAGTAGCTGGAATCTATCCTGATGCCGAGGCTCACCCCGGGGAATTACCTGAGCCTGCTTCAAGCGTTGATGACGAACCTGCCATACCCGATCTCGATACTACCGAACCGTCTAGTCCGGCAGCACATGAGAATATCCCATATATCGCTCTAGTAGGCACCGCCGCAGCTGTGGCGGCAGTAGCTGCAACACTGTACACCAAACAAAGGAGAAGAATTGAAGCGTAAAACTTTGTTTGCAGCAATGGCCGTCGTTGTAGCGTCACTGGTTGTTGGCAACTATGCGTACGCAAACTCAGTAACTAGTGAGGGCGTCTACGTCATTGAGTCCAATGTTGTAAACAGTGTGGGACACACCGGCCAGGGGATCAAGGTTGCGGTCATTGATTTTGGTTTTAACGTTACTGATCCCGAGATCGCGTCAAATGTTGCAGAGGCACGGTCGTTCACACGTACTAATGACATTACCGACAACGGCGACACAGAGCATGGAACTTCAGCTGCGCAGATAGTGGTTGACGTGGCGCCAGACGTCGAGCTGCACCTTTACAACTTTGACTCTGTTAGGATGGATTTTCCAACCCTGGTTGATTACATCATCAATCGTGGAGATATTGATGTTGTTACCATGTCAATGGGACTGTTCGGAGCTGGGCATTATGACGGAAACAGCGCGGTCTCTAAAAAAGTGCAAGAGGCAGAAGAACGCGGCATCGTGTGGGTAAAATCAGCTGGCAATTTAGCTCAAAAACACTGGAGTGGAACATTTGTGGATGCTGACTCTGACGGCTTTCATGACTTCGGCACGGACGAGTCAATTGACATTACAGCTAGGGCAGATTCTAAAATACTATTAGACCTGACATGGGACGATTCCTGGACGAACTCACGCAACAACTATGATCTGTTTTTGTATGACAGCCGTGGAAACGAAGTTGCCAGCAGCAAAAACAGACAAGGCGAATACACCCGGCCACATGAAAGAATTAGTTTTGAAGTGTCTTCTGGTGGTACCTACGACATAAAGATAAACAGGACAAGTGGTGCTGTAAAGGATCTAAAGCTGTTCAGCCGTAACCATGTTTTGGAAGATGCGCATAGGGTGGCCGCCGGCAGCGTGTCGATTCCGGGAGATTCCCGGGGAGCTATAACTGTCGCTGCAATGCAATACAACACTGAAACCCTTCTGTCCTCCAGCTCCCGGGGCCCGACCGATGATGGCCGAACAAAGCCGGACATATCGGGGCCGTCACGCGTCACAACAAGCGTGGATACTAGTTTCGGTGGAACGTCGGCCGCCGCCCCGCACGTCGCGGGGGTGGCCGCCCTGATCAAGGAGGCAAATCCGCACTACACCCCTGCCCAGATAAGGGACGCCTTGGAGGAGAACACCAAGAACCACCACACAAAGCGCAACACTGACGGCACCGGTCTGGTAAACGCGGTCAACTCGATGGAGTTTGGCTTTGCTGACACGTTTGAATCCAACCTATCCAAGTGGACCAAGATAAACGAGAGAGATTGGAATGTGGAAAGCGAGTCCGAAAAGGACGTGCCAAACCACAGCGCGTCCACCAACAAGGTCGCGCATGCGGATGCCTGCACCACCACGTGCACCATCCGCACGGGCGCAATCGACCTGTCCGACTACCTGACCGCGAACATGCACTTTTGGAGGTACGTCGACAACCAGATAGACCCCGGCGAGAACCTCAGGGTGGACGCCAGCTCTGACAACGGCATCACTTGGAACAACCTGTTTACGTGGACCCATGGGGACGGCGATGACGATACGTGGCACACCCAAACGCACGAGCTAGACTCCTCATACCTCACGGAGAGATTTGTCGTCCAATTTACTGCAACCGCGGACAGCACGTTCGAGGCCCTGGAGATCGACGACGTCGTAGTGCACGGCCACAAGCCCATGTTTCAGGAACCCTTTGACAATTTTGACCTGTGGACGGAGTCGGGCGAGTTGGACTGGCGCGTTACTACTTTTCCGGAAGACAGCGCCGGCCATCCGCCTGGCGCCGCTACCGGAAACCGCGTGGCGCTGGCCGACAGCTGTGTCTCCGAGTGCATATTGACGCTTGACGCGCCGTTGAATCTCGCCGCATTCGGTTCTGCTAACCTGACCCTGTACAGGTACGTTGACGGCCAGCTGGATGCGGGGGAATACCTGAGGATAGACGCCAGCTCTGACAACGGCACCAGCTGGAACAGCCTGTTTACGTGGACCGACGGCGACGGCGACGACGACACGTGGCACAAAGAGTCCGTGTCGCTCACGGCCGACTACATGTCAAGCGAGGAGTTCAAGATCCGGATAGTGGCCAGGGCGGGCAGCTTTTCCGAGGAAGTAATGGTCGACGACATCACAATATACGGAATGCCGAAAGGCTCGTCAGACCAGAACGCCCTCACCACCTACTCCGTATACGTGGCGGACACCGACGACAGGGAGGTGCTGGTATTCTCGCAGAACGGGACGTACATTGACAACTTTGTCAGTTACCGCTCAAACGGGCTGGGGAAGGCGTGGGACGTGGCCTTCGGGCCGGACGGCAACCTGTACGTCTCGGACTACACGTACAAGAAGATCCGCCAGTACAACGGCACGACCGGGGCCGCGATGGGGACGAGCGCCGGCTGGGCCTCGACGTCGGGCTATCCGTACGGCCTCACGTGGAACGGTGACAAGCTGTACGTTGCGACGACTAAGGGCGTGGAACACTTCAGCTTGAGCGGCGCGTCCCTGGGATTGTTTGGCGACGCGTCGCGTACTCCCTCTACAACCGGGGCTCCCGCCCTCTACAGCGCGCGGGACGTCGCGTTCTGCTCCGATGACAGGATGTACGTGGCCGATAACTGGTACAACCGCCTGCTCTACTATGCGGCCGGCAACGGCACGTATATTGACAAGGTAGACCGGTCGACCTTTCTCAACTTGCAGCAGCCGACCGGACTCGTATGCGGCGCGGCCTCCGGCGTGGGGTCGGGGGTGACGAGCCTGTATCAGAGCGGGGCAATCTCTAACCGCGTAAACGAGATCGACATTGCCACATACAGGTTGGTGCATAGCGTAACATCCCTGGTCGACGGTCCGTATGGGCTGGATCTTGACGGCAGCCAGATACTGTATGCCGCGAACAAGGACGACGACAACATCCTAAAGATAAACGGCACCCAGAGCTCCGTGTTTGCCACCTACAGCCGCGCGGACGACCCGCGCGGCGTGACGCTTGGTCCCGTATACTCTGAAAGCGGCGCCTCGGGTGCCGGAGGCGCCTCAGGCGCCGCGGAAGCCCCCGGAGGCAACGACGAGCCGGAGTTTACAATAACGCGCGACGGGCAGGAGCTGCGCGAGCCGTTCCTGCTCTCATCCGTAGTCGAGTTCCTGGTGTCCGCGGTGGATCCGGACGGCGACGCCATCACAATCCGCATTGTACAGGACGCGGAGCCCGTCCTGACTGCCGCAGGTGCGATGTCCATACGGGACTTTGGGAACGGCACTGCCATAGTCACCGTAAACGGCACCGGCGTAGCGTCTGGCACGTACATACCCATGATAAGGGTGGCAGACACACAGGACAACTACGACGACGGGCTGCTACCAATCATCGTGCCTTGATTGTGCAGGAAAGTCGGAAAGGCTTCTGGCGCTTTTGCACTGCCATCGTAAGGTGTTTGATTGGCCTATTGACCGTCACCCGGATCGGCGTACCTTGCAGTCCTTGCCTTCGCACAGTTGCTCTTGCATCCAGTCACGTCCTCACACGGTGCACTGGTACCACGAACGGCGCCCGTAGTCCGGTCACTGTTTCTGTACGGCGCGGTTCGCGCCGTACGCCCAGCAATTCTCGCCTGACATCATGTGCATGACGGCATGGCGCCTTTAAGTGATAGACGCATCACCGCATGGAGAGGAACTGGGAAATTCAGAAGGCCGATCTATCGTATCGTTCCGAGAAGTCCAGCTGTCGACTCTACACAGGCAGGATCATCTCAAGTTAATTTCCCAAACCCCGACTGTAAATCCATAAATAATCAGGTCATAGAGATGCCGCTGTGGAAATAACCCAAAGAGACTACAATGTAATAGACAGCATCATAAACAGTCAGATCGACCTCATACAGTACTACAAGATGTGGTCTAAGCGGTTGAAGAATCTACAATACATCAAGGAAGAGCAGGATATGGTACTGGGAATGGTGGTTAGCGGGGTGGACCAGGAAATCCAGACACGCTACACGCGTATCAAAGGAAAGCCGGTTCCGTCTGAACTGCAAGGGGCAATAATCAAGCGCCTGTATTATAGAATGCACGAGATCAAGGACAAGTTAAGTTAGTTTTATCGAGCATCCAGCACTAGCAGGTTCCAGACAGAACCGGCCAAGCCACTACTTGTTTACAAAATCCTTCCATCTCTCGACGTTTCCCAGAGGTACTCATCCCCCGAACTTCCCGGTTTCCACAGAGCCGAGCCAGTCCTTTATGACGCGCGTGGCGACAGTCGTCCTCATTGTAGTCGATCACCAAGACGGACGACGGATACAGTGCGTACGGACCGATGAATGAAGACGGCAGCATGTATTCCGATACCTACGTGACCAGCCTGGACGATTAGTAAAATGAAAAAAGATTTGAACGTACAACCCCTTGAAGATCTTGTATTGGACACCATGATGTGGGAGATGGAGCGGGCGCAGTATGCAGGCAAGAGGTCATGAATTTGCCACAGTACCTCAAACAGATATTCATAAATTGCAGCACGGGGATCGTTTTTTCATGGCCACCATAACCGCGTATACGGTGCCCGAGGTCATCGACATGGCCAGGCGCGCCGGGCTTGGCGAGGTTGCGGACCGGCTGGACTACCTGCACAGGCTTCCGCTGGAGAACGGCGCCGACCCGATGGATCCGGACTCTGCAAGGTCGCTCGTGGACTTTCTGACAAGGCACCACCAGGATCTACCGAAGCCCGGGATAACGGCTAGCGCCGATGGTCACGTGCATGCAGATCTGGAATTCGCGGGGGACAGTGACGTGGACATAGAGTTCCTGCCGTCGGGAGATGTCTGGTTCATATATTCCGACAGGGATCAAGACACTGGATCCTACAAGATACGTGAGACAAAAATGTCTACGCAGGATTACATGCTCAAAAGGATCATGCCCCGCGCCAACCATGCCATGTGAGCCATGACCGACGTCAACCGCCTTGATCGTTTGTGCCGATACTGCAGGCCGGGCAATGTTTTGGACGGCATGCCAAGAACAAACGCCTTTCTGATGCGGGCCTCCGAGAAATACCTCTCAGTCAACGTCCTGCCCGGCGATCTCGAAGTGGAGGCGGGGCTTGCACGAATCAACAAGATACTGGGCGCAAAGGAGTATGACACAAGCCCGAACGGCAAATTTGCCGTCTTCAGTGCGGGACGAATGATATCGTACGTGCGGGAACTCGGAAACGTGGACATCAGGATAGAATGCAGGCCCTCGTCTGATGATCCGACCCATGCAGGCATTGTGCTGGCGGGCAGGCACGACGCGAACGCGCGGGACAGGTTGACGCGTACCATGGCGCGCGCAATGGCAACGTTTTTCAGAAAAAATCCCGATTCCATATACCCCGTGCGCTGACTCGGCGGGCCGCACCCGCGCCGCCGCACGCCGGTCCCGTCTCTCCGGCCGTCCGGACTCACATCCACATATAGGAGGGATTTTTGGCCAATGGGAATCTGCGTGTGGCGGGCCTCCCGAATGTCAGGAAGAAAAAAGAGGGGGGTGCGCCGCAGGCTACTGCGGCGATATTACCTTGGTCTGCGAGTACTGCCCGCCGCCGGCGATGTCGGCCCTGACCTCGACGAGGTACTTTTGGCCGATGGTGAGCCGGTGGTAGGCGTCGTTCTCCACACTTGCGGTCTGGTTTTGCGAGCGGTCCTCCGTGTCCCCGACAAAGATCTTTTCGTTTACGGTCGCCGTGACCCCGGAGTGTATGCTTGCAGGCTCGAACGCGGCTATGAACAGGTCGTCCTCGTCCTTTGTCTGGTCGCCGATGTCAAGCGTGACTATGACTACGGCGTTGCTGATGTCCGTGTTGCCGGAGTTCTTGATCATGCCCGTGATGTACGAGGTGGTGCCCGTGTTCTGGATGTTGAGCCGCTTTATCTCCACCGCATCCAGGACCAGTCCGGTCGTTACGATGTCGGTGGTGGTGGTGGCCAGGATGCCTCCGATCGACACCACTATACCGATCAGTATTATGGTGACGATCATCCCGGAGATGGCCTGGCGCGGTTGGTTCTTCACGCTACGTGCCATTTGGTTTGGATAAAAGGCGGAAATGCCCGAACTGCAAGGGGGCGCCAAAGCGCGCAAGACCTCATGCCATCTCAGAATGGTCCGCCTGATGCTGCCGTAGAAGCAACCTCAGAACGGGAGCGGCAGAACCCCGTCGGCGCCTGCAAGCCGGTCATAGTACAGCATGCACATTATCGCCACCAGCAGCACCCCGGTGTGCAGGCTGTGCAGCACGGTAGCGTACCTGATCTGCGATACCAGGACCATGGAGCAGAACGCCCCCACCACGACCAGCACCAGGTTCAGCTCCGCAAGCAGCCCGCCCGCGTCATGCCCAAAGTATGGGGCGTCCGGAACCGCCGCGGCATCCGGTGCGGCGGCGGAGCCCGTCAGAACGTCGAGCGCGGCGAACTGGTCAAAGCTCATCACCGGGATCATGATTATCATCATTACCACAATGACGGACCCCATGTACCCGGTCATCAGCGGCGTCGCGGTCTTGGCGGACATCTCCCTTTTCGTCTCGATGTGGTGCGACGCGAACAGCGCCAGCCTGTCCAGGACGGCGGGCGTCACGGAGCCGCTCCGCGCGGCCTGCGCCATAAGCGTCATGACGCAGTCGGCAAGCCACGAGCCCGTGCGCACCTCCTGCAGCGCCCTTGATATCTCGACTCCCAGGAGGACGCGGGACCTGACGCCCCGCAGTATATCGTTGAACTGTGTGGTGTACGGGGCCATCCGCTCCGCGGATGTGAACGCCGCAAAAAAGCTCGGGTTTGAGCGCATCTTCTGGTTGATGTCCCGCACGAACGAGGGCACCGACCTCTCCAGGCCCGACATGCCGACAAGGCGCCCGCGCGACATGCAGTGGTTTGCGATGCACCATACGGCAAGCGGGACTGCCGTGATCTCCCACCACGACGACATGCCAAGTACAAAGCAGGCGACACCCACAGCACCCGCCGCCGCCACGGGCGCCCTGCGGACTGGTATCTTGCCCGCCGGCACGGGGGATGCCGAAGCCGCCCTTGCCACCATGACCGTGGTGATGGCGGGCACCGCCAGTATGCCGAACCCGCACAAAAACAGGAGCATGTACTGATCCATCATTATCCCCCCAACCACCACGAATATGGGGAACATCGCGAGCCCGAACGACCCGATGGTGGCGAGCATCTCGGCAGTCGACGCGTACGCGTCCATCCTCTGCCTGGCGGCCGTGTGGTACTCCCGGAGCCTCTCGTGCAGGTATGCCGAGGTGCCGACGCCGCCCGTGGTCTGCGACACGGCATAGCCGCGCAAAAAGTCCTGGAACGCGTCAGACGGGTGCGCCGCGCCTAGGTCGTGCAGCACGTCGGCAAACGACCTCGAGAACACCCGCATCTCGCGCCGTATTATCAGGGACTCGCGGTACATGGAGGGGAACATCTAGCCGCTGCCGCCTCCGAGCGCCTCAAAGGCCTCGTGCAGCCCGCGGCCGGTCTTTTCCATGATGTCGCAGTATATGGCAAAAAAGAAGAGCTCCGCGTCCGCGCCGGCCGCCCTTTTCCGCGCGATGCCACGGAGCCCCATGCCCTTCATGAAAAACAGGGCCGGCAGGGCCGCCAGAAACAGGAACGCGTACGGCATCCCGGTGGCGGCGTACAGTACAACCGAGATGCAGACTGCTGGGACTGCGCCGAGAATCGTGGCGCCGACAGACTCCGCGGCCTTCTGGCGCGGGGAGGCCGCTATGCCGGCCGCGGGGATGTCCCGCGAGTAGCGCCCCGTCAGATATCGGTGCATCCTCACGATGACGCCAAACCTCAGCATGGCGTTTCCCGCGCTACTCGTAATCATCTTTGCGCCTTCCCTCCTCCTCCCCTCTTCGCAACCGTTCAGCCCCCCCCCCAAGATAGGCACAGGCGGGGGGAGGGGAGAAG
>JAPPIP010000092.1:0-5756 GCA_028820595.1 Nitrososphaerota archaeon
GCCCCGCTGCCTATCAGCACTATGGCGTAATGGCCTTCGTCGTGGTGGTACGTCCAGTATTTGATGTCGCGCGTCTCGTTTGCCTGCCGCAGCCCGTGCGTCACGCCGGTCGTCACGGCATAGCCTATCCTCTTTGCCAGCTTGGAGTCCGCCTTTGGCATTACCACCCTGAAGCCCCCCTTCTTGCCCTTGAATCCGAGGCGCACCATGTCGTCTGCCGCCTCTGCGGCGTCCCCCTCGTCCTTTGCGTCGTACGTCTTGAGCACGGGCACGTCCCTTGGGTGGAACTCCATGAGGCTCGTTGAGGCCCGCGCTATAATAAGAAGAGTCTGAAGCCTCAAGGCCGGCATCTCTTGCGCGGCGGCCGCCTGCCCGCGCGCGCGGCGCTACGCGCCAATCTCGCGCGCCATGGTCTCAAACGCGCCCCGGACGGTATGAACCTCTGATATGACGTTGTGCGTCACGCCTTTCTTTTTGAGCTCGTCTGCCGTAAACGGGCCTATTGCCACCACGGCCGTGCGGGACAGCCTCTCCGTCAGTGCGTCCGCGCCAAAGTCCTTTGACATTATCTCCACAAACCCCCTCACGGACGACGCGCTCGTAAACACGATTCCGTCTACCCGGCCCCCGGCAAACTCCGCCCTGAAGCCGTTCCACGCGGCGGTGTCGGAGAACGCGCACACGTCGTACAGGTGCAGCTCCACCACGTCAAGCCCGATCTTCTCTAGCAGCTCCCTTAGAAACGGCGTCGATGCGCCGCTCCGCGGTATTATGGCCTTGCGGCCTACCGCGTTCAGTCCCGTGAACAGCTCGCCCACCCCGACTGACGAGTACGTCTTTGGGGGCATCTCGTTGACCCTTACCCCCTCCGACTCGAGCGCGCTGCGCGTCTTCGGACCCACCGCGACGACTGTCATGTTTGCGACTGCGAGCCTGAGCCTCTCGTATGTGGATCCTGGCTGTGCGGCGGATCCGCCGTCTGCGGCCTCCGCTTCTCCAGTCTGCGGACCACCACCCTTGTCCAGCTTGCGCGCGGTATCAAAGAGCAGCCTTACCGCCTTTGAGCTCATGAATACGGCATAGTCCGGCGACTCCGCCCTTGCGGCATCAAGGAACTCGTTTACTATCTTGTCTCCCCTGCTGACAAGCTGTATGGTGGGCAGGGCGTGCGCCCTGATGCCCCTGCCGCGGGCCATCTCCAGAAACTCTGCCGCGTCATCTGGTGCGCGGGTTATTGCAACGGTCCTTTGCCGAGCCGGCGCGCTGCTGCCCGCCTCGGCCTGGACGTCCTGGCTCATCTGTCCTCTCTCCATCCTATCTCGCCTGCAAGCCCGACTACGCTTCCTATGATTATGTTGGCCGGCGGCCTGACCCCCG
Organism: Nitrososphaerota archaeon; assembly: GCA_028820595.1. GTDB lineage: Archaea > Thermoproteota > Nitrososphaeria > Nitrososphaerales > Nitrosopumilaceae > Nitrosopumilus. The sequence goes on from JAPPIP010000092.1 coordinate 1,378, forward strand.
CCCTCTTTACCTTTGACTGTATGTTGGAGAGGCTGCCTGTTATGGTCCTGTGCTTTGGCGTGGTGCCGTCCTGTATCACCGCCACGGGCGTCTTTGGATCCATCCCGCCTGCGACCAGCTCGCCGCATATGGCGCCGATTCTTGAGAGCCCCATCATCACCACTATGGTGTCGACTGACCTTGCCAGGCGCTTCCATTTTACGGCCTCCCTTCCCTTCTCCGGATCCTCGTGGCCCGTGACAAAGGCCACGGAAGACGAGTGTTTTCTGTGCGTGAGCGGTATGCCGGAGTACGTGGCCGATCCGATGCCCGACGTGACGCCCGGCACAATCTCGTACCCTATGTTGTTGCGCCTGAGGAACTCGGCCTCCTCGCCGCCCCTCCCGAACATCACCGGGTCGCCGCCCTTCAGCCGCACTATGCGCCTCTTCCTCTTGGCGTGCCTCAGCATCGCCTCGTTCGTGTCGTTCTGGTGGGTCGTCGGGTCGCCGACTGCGCGGCCAACGTATTCTTTTTCTGCGGACTTTGGCGCCATGTTCAGGATCTTCCTGCTTACGAGCCTGTCGTACAGTATGACGTCGGCCTTTTGCAGCAGTTCGACTGCGCGTACGGTTATCAGCTTGGGGTCGCCGGGGCCCGCCCCCACCAGGTAGACGGTGCCAGTGTTCGCGCTCTTCTTTCCTCTCACCCTCGGTTCCACTCTGCTAGCCCCTCCCTCCATTTTAACCCAAGTCTGGAGACGCCCTTTGCCATCATCTCCGCGCCGGCCCGTCTTCCGACATCTGCGGCGGCATCGGGGTCCCGTCCCCCCGCCGCCACGTCCACGGTAATGTGGTCGCTGCCGTCGATGGAGAACGCGTCGGCCCTGATTGCAATGCCGCCCCCCGTGTGTCGGGCTAGGGCGCCTACAGGAAACCTGCACCCCGAACCCACCGCGTCTGACAGGGCCCGCTCCGCGTCGGCCTCTGCCCTGGAGCCTGCGTGCTCTATGCCCCGGAGCATCGCCGCGGTGTCCGTATCCTCCGCCCTCGATATGACTGCAAGGGCGCCCTGTCCCGGCGAGGGCAGGAAGCCGTCTAGCGGCAGTACGGCGTACCTTGCGTCGAGGTTCAGCCTTGCAATCCCCGCGTACGCTAGGACGACCCCGTCCACTGCAGCTGCCGCACTGTCACCGCCGCCTCCGCCCCGTATCTTTCCTATTCGCGTCTCCACGTTTCCCCGGATGGGCTTGACCACCACGTCTGGGCGCGCCCTTGCGATCTGGACTGCCCGCCTCAGGCTGCTTGTCCCAATGACGGCGCCCGGGCGCATCTCCTCGAGGGTGCTGCCGTCTGCCGTTATCAGCACGTCGTCTGGCCTCTCGCGCTCCGGAACGCACGCCAGCACGAGCCCGTCGGGAAGCTCGGACGGCACGTCCTTCATGCTGTGCACCGCAAAGTCCGCCCTCCCGTCTGCGACTGCCCTGTCCACCTCCTTTTCGAATATGCCTTTCTGGTCTATGGTAAAGAGCGGGCGCGCGTCAGTGTCGCCCCTTGTGGTTATGGTGGTTATCTCATACGACGCGCCGGGGTTCGCCTCCTCGAGATGCCCTGCCACCGCGCCTGCCTGGGCAAGCGAGAGGCGGCTGCCGCGCGCGGCCACCACGTATCTCGGTTTTCCTGCCGGCGCCCCCACACCGCTGGCGCTTGCGCCCGCGTCAGTCTCTTCCATTGTCCCTTACCGCCCTGAGCCCCGCCCCGTACGCGTCGGCAACGCGCTCGACGTCCCTGCCGTCGTGGGCGTATGACAGGAACGCGACCTCAAACTGGGACGGGGCCACGAACACCCCCCTTTTGAGCATCGCCCTGCACAGTATCTGGAATTTCTCCCTGCTGCACCTGAGCGCGTCGGCGCCGCTGCCCACCTTGCGCTGGGCCGTAAAGAATACCTGCATCATGGACCCGACGCGGTTTGTCACGTGCGGTATGCCGCACGACGACGCGGCATCCTCCACCGCGTCTGCTATGTGCCTTGAGTTCCTGTCGAGCCTCGCGTACATGGCGCTTCCCAGCCTGCCCATGACCCTCAAGGACGCGACGGCGGCGCTTACTGCAAGCGGGTTTCCCGCAAAGGTGCTTGCCTGGTATACGGGGCCCGACGGCGCAAGTTCCCGCATTATCCTCCTCCTGCCCCCGACGGCCGCGATTCCAAACCCGTTGCTCATGGCCTTTGCCATGGTGGTGATGTCGGGGCTCACGTTGTAGTGCTGCTGGGCCCCGCCGGGCGCGACCCTGAAGCCTGTCACGACCTCGTCGAACACCAGCAGTATGCCGTTGTCCCTTGTAACCTTGCGCAGCCTCCTTAGGAATCCCGGCTCTGGGGGTATCAGCCCCATGTTTGCCATTACGGGCTCCACTATAACGCACGCAATCTCGTCGGCGTGCCCCTCTATGACGCGCTCTGCTGCCCCCGCGTCGTTGTACCCGGTCACTATGGTGTCCCTCGACACGCTCTTTGGCACGCCTGCCGATGCGGGCACCCCGTAGTGGGCGGCGCCCGAGCCGGCCCCCACCAGCACGGAGTCGTGCGCCCCGTGGTAGCAGCCCTCGAACTTTAGCACCTTGCTGCGCCCCGTGTAGCCCCTTGCAAGGCGTATCGCGGTCATCGTCGCCTCGCCCCCCGTGTTTACGAGCCGGACCATCTCCACCGACGGGTATCTTGATATGATCATCTCTGCGAGCTCCGACTCTGCGTCCGTGGGGGCGCAGTAGAGGGTTCCGCGCCCAAGCTGGGCCTCGACGGCCCTTACAATCTCCCTTCTGCGGTGCCCCAGGAGGAGGGCCCCGTACCCGCAGCACATGTCGGTGATCTTTTTCCCGTCGGCGTCCCACATGTGGCTCCCGTCGGCCCTTCTTACAAAGAACGGGTACGGCTCAAAGTAGCGCACCGGACTGGTCACGCCAGACGGCATGGCCTTTTTGGCCCTCTCAAACAGGGCCGCCGACCTTTCTGCCATGCGTTGCGTGAGGCGCCGCTCTATTAATTTCTAGTAGGGGTGCCGCGGGCCGGGGCGGAAACCGCGGCGCGCGGCGTCGGCGCGCCCGCATCAGGGCGCGTCACCGCTACCACCGTCGTCGCCACCGCCGCCCCCGCCGCGTACTGCCTGCGCCCGGAACCTGCGCCTTGCCAGTACGGCCGCGGCCACCGTCCCTGCAAAGGGGGCGGTCCAGTACAGCCACAGGTCGGCGACTGCGCCCGAGAGCACGGCGGGGGCGAGCGCCCTTGCGGGGTTCATGGACGCGCCCGACACGTTTCCCATAAGCAGTATGTCGAGCGCCACGATGCCCCCTATGGCCGCGCCGCCAAACCCGCGCAGGCCCTTTGTGTACACCACGTACAATATGACGCCCATCAGCATGGCGGACGCCAGCACCTCGGCCGGAAACGTCACGATGACCGGCAGGTCTCGGTTCGGGGCGTTTGCGCCAAGGTCGGCGTCCGTCCCTATGAACGCCATGACAAACAGGGAGCCGAGCACGGCCCCCGCTATCTCGGCCGACAGGTACCACGCCAACTGGCCCCTCTTTGTGTGCCCGGTCACACAATACGCGATTGTCACGGCTGGGTTGAAGTGGGCAAGCGACACCCTTGCAAACAGGCCCACGCATATGACCAGAGCAACAAAGGGCCCCGCGGCCGCGATATACAGCCCGTAGGCTCCACCAGACTGGGCGTCATATACCATGGTGCCCGTCGCAAGCACCACGAGGACAAAGGTGCCCACCAGCTCCACTGCAAATATCTGCGCGCTTGTGTATCCGGACATTGCGATCACCCTGAAGTCTCGCGGCGCCCCCGGCCGTGGGCCACTGCTGCCGCTGCGCGTACGCGTGCCATGCCCCGCCTGCCCCTACTCTCCGTCCATTTCCCCTACGAGCGCCCGGACCCTGTCCCTTATCTGGTCCCGTATGGCCCTGACCTGCCCTGCGTCCACGCCCCTCGGGTCGTCGATCTTCCAGTCTGCCACGCCTTCTGCAAACAGGGCCGGACACGCCTCCCTGTCCATGCACCCCATGTTTATGACAGCCGACCCTGCAAGCATCTCCTGCGTCACTTCCTTCGGTTCCTGCCCTGAGATGTCGATCCCGACCTCCCGCATGGCCCTGACTGCCTCGGGGATTACCTGCGCGCCGGGCCTGGTCCCTGCGCTCTGCACCCTGATGTGGGGCGCCATCTGCCTCAGAAAGCCCTCTGCCATCTGGCTGCGGGCGGAGTTCTCCACGCACACGAAGAGCACGCCCTTTTCAGCGGCGGGTCCTGTCATGCCATTGATATAAATTATAGTTTATATAAATCTAAATTTATATGAATAACGACGGCTTGGACGCAGGCGGCAGCGG
>JAPPIP010000092.1:5856-8003 GCA_028820595.1 Nitrososphaerota archaeon
CGGTCGCTGTGCTCCGTATGTATCGGAATTATGTTCTTTGCATTGGACTCCTTTGCCACTCTCTTGATCTGATCCCCCGTCCCGTGCCCGGAGACGTGCAGCGTAATCCACGACTCTTCGTCCCTGATCAGCCCAAAGTGGTGCAACCACCGCTTAATCCTGTCGTGGCCAAGCTCCATCTCGTCACTGAACGGCTCCGTGGACGAGTGTATGTACGACGAGCCCCCCTCCGGGCGTATGTCGATCAGCTGCTGCAGGTTGTAGTCGTTGCAGTACAGGACGTACCCCTTCTGCGCTGCCTTTACGTCTGAATACGTGGCCTGCTCCGCCTTGCCGTTGATTATCTCCTTTTTCCACCTCTCCGAATAGTCCCCCATCAGCAGGCTGTCGTCCCACGCCCCCTTCTTGGCCCCTGCCAGGCCCTTGTTCATTCTGGGCAGGAAGATCTTGATGTTCGGATCGTCCAGGCGCGGGTACGCGCCCCTGTTCTCCTTTGAGGACTCGAACCGCTTTAGCAGGTATGCCTGCTTGAAGTCGATCAGCATGTACCTGCCGGACCTCACCGCCGCGTTGTACAGCGACAGGAACCTGTCGAGATCCCTTACCGGATACGACACCACCGACAACTTCTTTGTATTCTGCATGACCTCGAGCGCGTCCTCCTCCACGCTCTCCTCCGTGGGAGAGGATCTGACGCCGACGCGCGTCCCCTCGCACAGCATATAGTCCGGCTTCTCGGAGCCGCACGCATCGACGAACCTTTCTGTCTCCTTTTTGCGCCTGCCGTGGAACCTGAGATCCCCGGTATACGCGATCGAGCCTGCCGACGTGTGTATCATGAACCCGCACGCCCCTGGAAGCGAGTGGTCCACCGGAAGGGGCTCGAACTCGATGGAGTCTACCTTGTACTTTTTGTACGGCTTTACAAGCGATATGTTGCGGCCGCGCTCCTCCCTGTTCTTGCTGCTCGTGGCCCAGCCGGCGCCGCCCTTTGTATTGGTGTACGTCTTGAACTCTTCTTTGTACGTGACAAAGTGGCCGCCTCCCATCCCGGTGTCCTGGAGCGCCTGCATGATGATCTTGGTGGCCTCCGTGCAGTATACCGGGATGTCGGGCCTCAGGTAGTGTATGTACTCGCAGTGGTCCACGTGGGCGTGCGTGAGCAGCACGCCGTGTACGGAGTCCTCCGACTTGCTGTCCTTTTTGAACCATCCCTTTGGATCCGGCCCTTTTGCGAGGTGCCCTGTGTAGTCCTGCCTGTATGTGCCCTTTATCCGGGGGAGCAGCCCGAACTCAAACAGGTCCGCCAGCGCATTGCCCTTCCTGGGGCCCATCATCATGTCATAGTACTTGCCGTGCAGCCCCATCTGCATCCCAAAATCCAGGAATATCCTGGTCCCCTTGTCCTCGAGCAGGAACTTGTTGCCGCCTATCTCGTTCATCCCCCCGTAAAACGTGATTCTTGGGCCCCTTGCGGTCGCCAATGCCATGGTGGCGTCGCGGGCGCTAATAAGGCTGGCGTGCTGCCGCATGCGCTAGTGCTTGCCGCTTACGATGTAGTTGACCGCCCTGCTCATGTGCATGGCATGATCCGCAATCCTCTCGAGGTATCCGAGCAGCAGCGCCTCGACTAGCGCGCACCTCTTGTCCGTGCCGGATGCGCCCAGCATGGGGAGCCTCTCCTTGTATATCTTGTCCACGTACTCCTCGTTGACTGCTATCATGTCCGCCTTGCCCGTGTCGAGCATCGCAAATGACTGTAGCGCGCCCTTTGCCATCTGCATGGTCTCGTTTGTCACCTGGTGGAGCCACTCGTTGTTGCACGACGATATGTCCCCGAATTTGTCGCGGACAAACGTTATGTCGTACGAGTATCTGCCGAACCTGTGGAGCGCGTATGATATCTCGATTGCCGATCTGATGAACCTAAAGTCCGATGCCACGGGTTGGAACTTTAGCATCGTGGAGAATACCAGCTCCCCCACCTCGTGGTATTTTTCGGTAATCTCACCTGACATGTCCTTGACCTCCGTGATGGGGTTCGTCCCCTTGAGGTACGAGTTGATCGCCGTCTCCAGGCTCTGTATGGCCAGGTCGCCCATCTCCGACATCAGCGCGGACAGCTGGTGCAGGTTGGGGTCCATGAG
>JAPPIP010000038.1 GCA_028820595.1 Nitrososphaerota archaeon
TTGGACTGCGATTATATCTGTATTTTTAAAATATCAATTGTGCATAAGGTCTATTGAAGGCACCAACGTTTTCAAACAGCCATGCAATCATTGTCGATCCGGGACATTTTACAGATGTGGAAAAGAACGCCCTACGGTCCGGCATGGAAGATGCCCATGGCAGGCTGAAAAGTGCCGGTGGCGGCCAGAAGGGCCACCCGGGCGGTCTATCTTGAGGACAACCATGCTGCTTCTGCGTTTATTATCGCAAGCGCACCCAGGATGGCCTCCTCCAGCCTTACGGTGGCAGTCTGCTGCCCCGGAAAAAAGTCCAGTATGCGGGCACTGCTCATGGCCCCTGCCCCTCCCCCGAGTATCTCGTGAACCCCGCGCTCAGGCGAGCCGAACACGACCAGCAGGTCGGAGCGGTCCCGCAGTATGCGCGACGACGGCACATCCGTACTGCCGTCCCTCTTTCCCCCACCGGCGGGCGCCCCACGCACAGGCCTGCCCTTTCTTGACGTTACTATGACCTGCCCTTCCCACTCCGCGAGCAGTGACTTGAGGGATGCGCGTCCCCTTACCGAATAGCCCCAGTACAAGCCCGCCTGCTTCCTGTCGATCTCCGCGTACGTGGCATCCGGCCCCGCGTTCTTTATGCGGACAGTCACGCGTCTTCCCGGCGGGGCCCTGCCTGTATACCTGAGGGGCCTGTTTGCCCCCACGTCTATGAATTTCCCGCCGCCGCTTCCTCCGACCTCCCTTCTTCCCTTCTTTCCCCCCGCGGGAATTATGACGCCTTCGCGCACCTGTCCCGCCTCGAGCTTTCTGGAAGTAGTGTGGCTGGGTATGCGGAGGGGGAGCATCACGCCTGCAAACTTTAGGTCGCCTGTGTGGGCAAACAGGTGCCTGCGGAGGAACTGCGGCGTCTCCAAATATCTCAGGGACGTGATGAGCAGGTCCGCGTCCGACTTGCCGCCGACGCTTCTGGCACTCTTGGCGTCCCTGCTGCCCCCCTCGCCATACACGTAGATGGCCTCGACCCCGAATATCGCGCACGCCCTTGCAATCACCGACGCCTTGCGGGTCTTTGCGGACTTTTGGGACTCGTCGGAAAGGGACGTCTCTGGAATCGCGACGGATATGTTCAAGCGTGATTACTCGCCGCCACCGCTCTCGGGTGGCTGGTACTTTGACTTTGCGGCCACGGCGTACTCCGAGACCGACTCTGCCGCGACATTCTCAAAGGCGGCCGCCGACGTGCTTATGCAGGCCATGCGTATGTGGTCAGTACCCTCCTTGTCCTCGCTTGCGGTGTAGATGCCGCCTGCGGCCAGCACTGACGCCTCTTCCATGGTCAGGTCGTACGAGTAGTTCTTTTCCAAAAACTCCGTCACCTTGTCGGAGCCCGAGCCTATTGCGACCGCGTCGTACGCGATGTACGTGCCGCTCGGGTCGGTAAGGAAGAGCTGCGGGGTCGAATTGACGACGCCGCCCAGTATGAGCGCGACTCCGAACGGCCGCACGCCCCCGTACTGCGTGTACTGCTGGGACTGGTCTGCAAGGTGCTTTGCAATGGTCTCGACCGTCACGGGCTCGTCGTATATGATGCGGTTGCTCTGGGAGAAGAAGCGGGCGTTGTCCACCTGGCTTCTCGCGTCCGGTATGTATCCTGCCGCCGCGATCCCCACATGGTCGTCGACTTGGAATATCTTTTGGGCGGACGGCGATATCTGGAGTTTCTTTGTCCTCTCCTCCACTGCAATGACGATTCCGTCCTTGCATTTGATCCCGAGCGCAACGGTTCCGCGCCGTACGGTCTCGATGGCGTATTCGACCTGGTACAGGCGGCCGTCCGGGGAGAATATCGTTATGGCCCTGTCATAACCCTGCTGTGCTGGAAGCATACACGCGGACTGGGGGATCTCGTCAATTTAAGCCATAGCTTTGGCACGGCGGGAACCGCCTGCGGCGGCGCGTTGAGCGGCCGTCGTTACTGCATGGGACAGGTGCCTATACGCGACGGGGGTCTGGACCTTGTCTCCTCCCACTCCGCTTCTCCTCCTCCCACGCCCATACCGTCCGGCGTATTCGGCGCCCACCCGCCCTCCGCCGGCACTACCTACCGGCGGGCTGCTGCTATTCCTCGCGAGCAAGCCGCCATCTCATTTGGGATGGCTTGGCAGTTATGTTGTTGTGTCCGTATCTCGTGTGCCTCTCCTCGTGGCGGCGCTTTCTGGCATCCTGCACAGAGTCCGCGGGGAGGCGCTGGCCGCACAGGGAGCAGATCCACTGCCCCCCTTGACGCGCATGAGCCCTTCTGCTGTCCCCCGGCGCGTCGGCCGCTGCGTCACCCACGCCGGTCCTCCCCCGTCCGCATCCTGCAGTTGCGCGCCGCTGGCCTGTCGGGGCCTTCTGTGGGCCTAATGACGCGGGCGCCCCAACCGGCACAGTTCATGTGTACGTGACGGTTCGCGGCCTAAAAAAAGATTGCAGGAGTCCGGATGCCGCGAGCCCTTCCTTTCCCCGTTCCCCCTCCCCCCCCCCTCCCCCCCAAGGTTTAATTCCACACACTGGCCGCGCCCGTTTATGCAGTTTGAAGTGGGCTTCCGAGGCCACCCGAACGTGCTCTCGACTCACAAGAAGACGATCGAGATTACAAGGGAGACGGCGCTGACGCCGCGCGGCGACTGCATAGTGGGCGTCGGTGCCGAGTCGGCGTGCGCCGATCTGCCTGACGAGCTCAAGAGCAGGCTCCGCGATCCCGGCAGGCCTGTGCGAATCGCAATAGAGGTGGGGGGCCTCAGGTTTGAGGCAGAGGGTGCGGGGCACAAGGGCCTCACGCTGACGCACGCATCAGACATTGTGGTCCGGAAGAGCAGGTTTGTGTGCCCGCGCACGCTTGCGGTGGGGTTTGACAAGGCCTCTGATGACGTTCCGCGCGACATGGTGCGCCTGCTCCGGGATCCCGGCGCGCGCGGAGTGTTCTCGATCGAGACGTGATGGGTTTTATACTCGGGCGGCCCCGCCATGGCATGGGCCTCAAGACAAAGATCTTTTTGCTCATACCGCTCGGGGTGTTCGCCTCCGTGATACTCGGGTTCGGAATGTACATGACCCTGTGCAAGAACTCCAATATCCCCCTCTCCTGCTAGCACATTATATGGGGCGGGCGCGGCGCGGTGTCATGGCGCCTGACGACAGCATACGGCCGCCTCCGGACGCGACCGGGTCCCAGGTAGACGAGATCCGGCGACTGATGGCGCTGATGCCCGCAGACAGTGTGCTGTCGGGACTGCGGTTTGCTCACAGCAGGTGGGCCGCCAAGGATGCGGGGCAGCTGAAGGTGGGCCGCAAGAGCCTGATACGCGAAGAGGTGCATTCCGTGTCACCTGAGCAGGCCCGCTGGAGGCTTGCAAACTGGAAGACCATGATCGCAGAGTACCGGAGAAAGGGGTACAGCTATCCGAGCATATCCAGAATCAAGAAGCTGCTTGTAGAGAAGGCGGGCGAGCCGGCAAAGTAGGGCGGTCTGCGATCTGCCACTGCATCCTACTGCGCGCGCGGCCTTGGATGCGCCGGGCGATCACGTCGGGAGGATCTCTTTCTTTTTGCTCTGCTGCTCGGCGGCGGCACGAGGTGCGGGTTGCTGCTGCGGAACGTTGAACTGAGCAGGCTGCGGTTGCCGCGGTGGTTGCTGCAGCTGCGGCTGCGGTGGCAAGATGTTCGGGCCTTCCGCCGCATCCATCTCTATGTTCGGAACCGACTGCAGCATGTCACTGGCAGAGGCAGCTGCTGCCACTCCCGCCTTGCCGCTCTGAAACTCCGCCGGAACGTCAGGAAACGCGGTCTGTGCCTTCCCGACCATAACGTTGTGTGCCTCCTCCAGTATGGCGCGGGCCTCCTCGCTGCCCGCTCCCACCTCCACGCCGGTACCCATCGCGCCCATGGACGATCCGTCTATCACATCCCCGAGCATCTCTGAGAGGTCGTTCATGGAGGAGCTTGCCTGCGGCATTATGCCGCTCAGGGACGGCGCCAGTCCGCGTATCAATGACATGCACGGGCTTAGCGTGACCACCACGTCGCCGAATTCGGTTACCGTGTCGAGCCTTATCTTTACCTGCTCAAGGGAGAGTTTTGCGCCGTTTACCATCGCGAGCATCTTGCGCACCTGGCCCAGTTCCTGCGCATACGCCCTCGCGTAACGTATCTGGTTCCTGCGCTGCGCATGCATCACCTTTTGGAATATCGTGTCGTGTATCTTTTGCATCTTGCCGCGGGTCACGTCGAGCTTTGCAATCTGTATGTCGAATTCGCGCTGGGCGCCGGCAATCCTCTTTGTAAGCGGCTCTTCGTTCTTTACCTTGTCAAACATCCTCTTTGAGATGCTCTTGCGGCCTGCGTTGTCCCAGGAGTCCCTTAGCATTTGATCTGCTTTACAAAGTACGTTAAAAGCGTGGCTGTCACCGCGCCCGCTGTAACCGTGGTTACACGTACGCGCGGTTAATGGCATGAAGGGGGGAGGTGGCGGAGGAGGGGGAGGGGGAGGAGAAGATACAGCGGAGCCGGCATACGGCGCGTGACGCGGCCCGGGCGGCGTCATCCGAACGTGAACGTGAACATCTCAAAGCCGCCCCCGTTGTCTATCTGCAGCTCAATCTCGTGCGTGGAGCTGGACTCGGCGCTTACCACGTTGTACAGGCGCGGCTCGTCAGTCGTGATCAGCCCCGTGTCTGAATCGACGTCGTGCCCCGCAATGTCTGCACTGATCGGGGCGCCGTCGACCAGCACCCGTATCACGCCGGCCCCGGCCGTCACTATGTTGACCTCCTTCGCGCTGTACTTCAGCAACACGCGCCCGTCCTCCCCGTCCGGGAGGCTCATGCCGTCGCGCCCGTTGGTCCACGTCCCGACCATGTAGAACTTGTTGTGCTCCACGCTGCCCGGGCGCTCGTACTCTATCGTCTGGCCCGGATTGAACCCCTCGCTGCTGCCAAGGTTGTTGCGGTTCTGGGCGAAATAGTACCCAAAGTACAGCTCCGGCGTCCTGAATGCCGTGTGCTGAAACTCGTCAATGTCCACAAGCGGCTCGGCCGCGGCGGCCTGCACTCCGAGGGCCGCGGCGCGCTCGGCGAGCAGCTTCTGTATGACGCGCTCCGTCTCCTGGTATCCGCCCTCGCCTATCCTGTCATACCTGACGTACCCCTCGTGGTCGGCCACGTACTTGCGCGGCCAGTACCTGTTCTCAAACGCGTCCCACGTCTCCCAGTCGTTGTCGAGCACAACGGGATATTCGATGCCGTGCTTTTCAACTGCCCTTCTGACGTTGTCGACGTCCTTTTCAAACTCGAACTCCGGCGAGTGCACGCCTATTATCAGCAGCCCCTGGTCCGCATACTTTTCGTCCCACGCCGTGATGTACGGCAGGGTCCGCAGGCAGTTTATGCAGCTGTACGTCCATATGTCGTACAGTACGACGCTGTCGCCGATCCTGGCCTCCAGCTCCTCGGGCGTGGTGTTCAGATAGTCCGCTATGCCCACCATGTCGGGCGCCATCTTGAAGCGGGACTTGTCGACTGCCTGGGAGGACTGCGGCGCGTCGGGGTCCACGCCTGCCGCCACCGTGGACGCCGGCTCCGAGTCGAGCGCCGTGAACGCAATGCTTGCAACGGCGAGCCCCACTGCAATGACGCCCCCGAGTACTATTGCCGTCCTTACCTCTGATCTCATCGAATCACCCTAGGAACAGTAGCTCGTTGAGCAGCGGAAAGTTTGCAATCTGCGCAAGCTGGTTTGTGAGGACGAGGACGCCGAGCAGTATGATGAACCCTCCGAGTATCGGGTTGTAGTACTTTAGGTGCCTTGACATTGCGCGTATCATGCGGGTGGCCCTGGAATAGAACACGCCGATCAGTATGAACGGGATTCCAAGCCCCAGCGAGTAGACCAGCAGCAGGTTGAACGCCGCGGACGGCGTGGTTGCGGCAAGCGTGAGTATGGTGCCGAGTATGGGGCCAACGCACGGCGTCCACCCTACTGCAAATGCGAGCCCGAACACGAACGACATCGGGTATCCGGCCTTTGCCCCCCTTGGGACGAACTTGCGCTCCACGTTGATCCGCCTTATCCAAGTCGAGAGCAGGAGGAACACGCCAAACGAGATTATTATGGCCCCTCCGACCTGGTTGAGCCCCTCGACCAGCTCCCCCGTATACTGCGACAGGACGCTGTTGATGAGCACGCCGAGCACGGAGAACACCACGGAAAAGCCCAAAACGAAGAAGACGGAGTTCAGCACGATGCGTGTGCGGTTTATCGACACGGTCTTGGAGGCGCCGGACTGGGATCCGCCGCCGCCGCCGCCGCTGCTCTGCGTAAGATCCGAAATGGTGGTGCCCGATATGTACGCTAGAAACGCAGGAATCATTGGAAGTATGCAGGGGGCCGCAAAGGATCCCATCCCCGCAAGGGCCGCTATGGCAAGGTTGAGCTCCGTCATGTGTATGAGAGCGGCAAAAATGCATTAAAGGGTTATTCCAGATTCTGCGGGAATTACATACGTTAGTCCACTTTGGGCAGGTGTGGACAATCCCGCCGCGCCCCCGGTAGTTTGAAGTGTGGGTTTTTGACGAATTCGCGTCGATGATGTTACAATTCTGACCAAACTTCGTATCATGATCAGTATTTTGCATACTATGATCCCCGGCTGTGGAAAATCTCGATTTTGTGCGTTGTTGTCCGGGCGACGCCCCGCGCGTGCCGGCGCGCGGTACAGAATGAACAGATCTATGTTGCGGTGTCCGTACCCGCCCAGCGGTTATGAGAAAAGGCGGGCAGGAATGCCGCAAAAAAGAGATCGGCGCAAGGGTGCTTAATACCTTGTCAAGGGTGCCGGACGGCAACGTGGAGTTCTCACGGGACCCGAGGGCGGCATACGGAAGGGACGAGTGGATGGCCATACTGGCCGAGACGGGCAGGTCCGGCGCGACCGCGGCCGACGCGACAGGGGCCCCGAGGGAGGAGGGCAGGGACGTGCCCGGCGAGAGGCGGTTTCTGGACGTCGTGCACCCGATCAGGCCCCGCGGCCTGCGGGACATCTGCGACGGCATGGTGTCGGAGACCGCGCGCCTCGCGACGAAGGAGGGCGTGTACGCGGGCGGGCGCGGCGCGACGGTCGGAATCGACAAGCGCCTGATAGGCCGGTACGACAGGAACAGCATGCGCCGCCCGGTGTACTCCGAGCCGAAAAACGGGGCGAAGCGGTTCGAGGCCTATGCGACGATGCAGATCGTGGGCGGGCCCATAAACGCGACGCTCCGGTCCGCCCGGGTCACGCGCGGCACGGACAGCGTGGATTTTGTGCGTGAATTCATGCACGCCCCTGACGGCTACGGCCTGCGCACGCGCCTCGTGCTGCCCGACAGGGAGTTTTACGCGGTGGACGTGACGCGCGCCATCGCGGAGTTCGGGCGGGACTTTCTGATGCCTGCGGTCAGGAGCGCGCGGGTAAGGAAGCTCACAGAGGATCGCGACAGCGGCACGGGCGGGGCCGTCGCGGAGCACACGATCAGGAACAGCAGGGGGGAGGAGTCCTCATTCGGGCCGGTGATCGTGAGGCGCGCCGCGGACCGGGGAAAAAAGGCGGGGGGCGAAAGGGGGATCGCCGACAGGTACGCGGTGTTTGCGACCAGCCTGCCTGCGCCGCGCGCGCTGTACGAGATCGGGAGCCTGCCCGAGGAGTACCGCGGGCGGCGGGGCATTGGGACCGGCTACAGGCAGATCGAGGGCGTGCGCCCGCGGACCGCGAGCCGCGACGACTCGTACAGGCGGTTTCTGTTCGCGTTCGCGCTGTTCCTCTACAACATGAATACATGATAATCCCCCTACGGGTGGTTTGGGTGATGGAACGACCCC
>JAPPIP010000049.1 GCA_028820595.1 Nitrososphaerota archaeon
GACAAAAAATTTCACGTGAATGGTAAAAATCTAGGCACGAGGTTAACACTTACCGCAGAGAACTACTACAAGCCGTCTGAGGAATACCTTCTGGGGCAGTATGTGGGCGCGGTGCCCCACCTTATAATATCCGCAGAGGAGGAGCTGAGGCACACCGTCGAAAGGCAGGCCGCGGCAAACGACAGAAAGGTGGGGGAGATCGAGAGGGAGAACGAGGACCTGCACGAGCGGCTTGCCAAACTTGAGAGCAGCTACGCGTCGGTGCGGGAGATACTTGAGAACGTCCTGATCTCAAAGACGGAGGGCGGCGGCCGCTAGGGCCCGCGCCTGCCGCCGGACCCGAGGGGCGCGCCGCGCCCATCCGGTGTTATAAGCAGAGGCACGCATACCGTGTGATGGAACACAGGGTCTCGATCTCGGTTTCCAGCGACGAGATCGCGCTGATCAGATCCAAGCTGGCGTCAGTGGGGGTACAGATTGCGGATCTCAGGGCGGCGCTGGGGGCCCAGCAGGCCCGCGTGCGGGAGATGCTCTTGGGCCTTGGGGACGGGGGGCGTGACGGGACTGGGGGCGGCTCCTGACGCGCGCGGGCGCGCCTGTAATTCCGAGCGCGATGCAGGCGGGGCCGCGGTAGTTCTAGGCAAAGGTCGCGTATAGATCTGAGGGATCGCACGCGACACGTCCCGCGACGCGGATGCGCCCCACAGGCCGCATACCCGCAAACAATCATAGAGCTCTATGATTGTTTGCGGATATCTGCCGCGGCCCGTTCCTGCTGGCGTGCTGTCGCTTCCATTCCAGATCGTGCTACAGGGCATCCCGAGCACGCCCGAGAAACGGGCGTGATGGGGAGGCGGAATATGGGCATATGGAGCCGAGGACGCCAATGTGAGAACACGGGACTGCGACGTCGGTACTCGACTGTCACTAATTTCCAGATGCGATTTGGAGGGCGCGTTCGGGCACGCGCGGAAAGAATTGATCCCATGGCGAGAACGGCGGCGATGCCACGATCAGGCATACGAAGTCATCCGTCGAGGTTACGAAGACCTTGTGGGCCGTGCCGCTTGGAACCACCATGTAGTCCCCTGCCCCCACTGCAAAGTCAGACGTGACTGACGGATCGCCTGGATCCCACGTCATTATCACGGCCGTCCCGCCCAGCACCACGTACGCCTCATCAGACGTCAGGTGGTAGTGGCCGTCCGTGGCCGTGCCGGGCTTGAACGTCGCCCTTGCGACCGAGAACGATCCCGGATAACCCGGGCCGAGCCGCCGCAGCTCGCCCCACGGCCGGGGCTCGTCCGCCATGTCCCCTGATTCGTGCAGGTGTGGCAGGTTTGCGGGTGCTGTCGCCGCTGCCGCCCCGGCGGCCACCGTCTTCTCGGACAGTCGTGAGACATGCCTCTCAATGTCCGCATCCACTTTGTTGATGCCTCCGGATAGCGCCTCCGGCCTGGTCTTGATCACCGTCAGCACTATCAGTGAGAATACCGGGTCGATTGCGTCGGCGGGCGTCCCGTTTGACAGCCTCAGGTTGATCGGGTGTGCGGAGCACAATATCGTGACCGTCTTGCACGCCCCCGCCTTGGCCAGTCTGCACACCAGGTCGTCGCCATCTCTGGTTATGTCGACCTTGGCCCTGTTTAGCGCGCGGGACGCAGGCCTGCACATGGCCTCCGATATCTCACCGTGCCCGCTGCCGGCGTTGAGCACCATGGCGCCGTCCTTCATTATGAGGAACTGTTCCACGCCGAGGCACGAACCGTCGCCGTCGGGCGTGCACGATATTATCAGGTCCTGCTCCGGCAGGACCTTGTTCATCTCCGCCATGTCTAGGGAGCGGAACGCGCGGGCCGACGCGAGCGCCCTTTTCGTGGGATCGCAGTCTGCCACGGAGACCGTGCTTCCGTGCGATCTGCAGATTGAGGATATCCCGCCGCCCACGCTACCGTACCCCAGAACCAGGACGTTCTTGCGCGCCAGCGAAACTGACCTTTGGTTGACGAGTGCCGAGAGCGCGGCCTCCGGGGTGGTTATCGAGTTCTCGATTCCTATCTTCAGCGCGGATTCGGCCGCGTTGATTACGGGCCAGGGCGGGGGCGTGACGCCGCCCGGCCCGCTGCCGCCAAGCCGGAATATCCCGTTCGTGGTCTGCTCTATGCTGAAGATCCCCGGCTTGACGTCCCATCTCTCATCATACAGCGCGCTTATCCTCATGCCGTCCTCTATGATCACGTCTATCTTCGGCGCGACTTCCGGGACATTTTCGTAGGAGATCACCGCGCACCCCTCCAGGCTGCGGGCGTCTTCCACGCATGTCTCGTCTGCGCTGTATCCTATCGGAACGTAAAAGACCGACGCGCCCAAGTGCAGCAGGGTCCGGACCAGTTCGACCGTCGCCTCCGTGGCATGCGTGCACAGCAGGACGCTTCTGCCCGCAAGGCAGCCTGCCCCAAACTCCCCGCGGATCTCCTGCAGGATCCGCATCCGGGAGCGGGCGGGGCCGCTCACCGCGCCCGCCTCACTGCCGTCAGTTCCCACTGCCTCCACTCCCCAGTCTTCGGGAGCCGCCGCCTCTCCGTCCTCTCGACCGGCGCACCCAGAAGGTCGAGCCCCGCCCGGCGGAGTCCCAACTCGAGCTCGCGCCTTGCAAAGAAGTGCACGCGGAGTCCCTTCTTGGGGCCGGCCGAGTAGATTACGGTGAACCCGCCGTAGTCGTTTCTCTCCATGGTCTCGTGCGGATGGTAGACGTCCGTGCCGGCCGAGTTTACGCGCAAAAACAGCAGGCCGCCGGGACGCAGTACGGCCGCGGCCCGCTCAAGGTACTTTCCGGCCGTTCGCTCGTCGCCGTGCTGGAATGTCTGTATGGACACGAGATAGTCCACCTCCCCCTCCGCGTCGTGACGGCCGTCAAGGAAGTCCGCGCATGACACGCGCCCCGCGTGCTCCGGGTGCTTCCGCAGCAGGCTCCGTATGCCTGCTTTGGACACGTCGATGCCGCGGAGGCCGTCGCACGCGGCTGCCAGCGGTATGTAGTTGCGCCCGTTCCCGCACCCGACGTAGACACCGCGCCCGTCAGTCCAGCCGCGCCTGCGCAGCTCGCCGATGATCGCGCTGACGAACGGCACCGGGGGTTCTGCCTCGTACCTGCCGGCCTCGTACTCGCGGTCCCAGCACTGTGCTATGTCGCCGCTGCCGCCATCCTTTCCGCGTGCCATTCTACAGCTCTGGCCGCACGGCGCATAAAACCCCTCCTTCCCACTCGCCGATGGTTCTGGCTGGTACCGGCGCGTTCCCTGAAGCCGTAAAAGGAGTCTGGTCTACGTGGAGATGTCTCTGTTGCGCACGTCGTTTATCGCCTCGGAGCTGTCAACGAGCGTGCGTCCCAAGAACTTGACAATGTCGGTAATTTCCGTTTTATACTCCGGATGAAAATCTACGACAAACCAATCTTCGAGCATGCGTCTGCCCTTTTCCCACCCGAGTTTCTTCAAATCATACAGCGGCTTGGTAACGTACTCTTCCATTTTTGCTCTGTATGCCTCCGCGTCGGTCGCGGTGCGCTCCTCCAGCCAAGTTGCGATCCGGTCAATAAGCGTGTCTACCTCGTCCTCCGTGCGTCCCTGCTCCCTTGCGACACATGTAAGAAATTTTACCGTGTCCAATGGGAGTACCAAGTAGTGGCCGTTTACCTGCAAAAAAGCGAACGCGGCAAGTATTGCAGTCCGTTTGTTGCCGTCCGGAAACGGGTGCAGGCGCACTATGCCCTCCAGATAGCACGCCGCCTTCCTGTAGATGGTGTCATATTTCGTATGTCCGTATGGTTGCATATGCGGTTTTTCCGCTATGGCCTTGATCTTACCCTCGTCAATTTTTCCTTCTGTTATGCCGTGAGGAAACTGTAGCCTGACCCTCCTGTGCAGTGCCATAAGGCCCCGCTCTGTTATCCTGCGGTGCATCAGATTTCGGACAGTCGCTGAAACACCGCTCTGTTTCTTCTTATCGCCTTGTCTGCGATGGATTCTAGCTCCTTTATGTATTCATCCTCGTTCTGCTCTGTGGTCATTGTCTTGGATAGTATATGGTTGTAATTAAAATTAACTAAGTTTTTAGTGCCTCCGCAAATCGTCGGTAACCGCGCCGTCTTCGCCCACCGCTGCTACCACAAGACGGCGGGGCCTGCAAGCGCAATGTCGCCATCACCGGCGCGCGGCGTAAGCGAGGCGGCGAAGGCCGCGAGTCATGTCATATGCCGCGCCAGATATCACCACCTCACCCACCTCACGTCTGCCAGTTCCAACTGCCTCCACTTCTCGGTCTTCGGTGGGGGGATTAGACGGCGAAGACAGCTAGGTCACTTCTTCCGTACCGCACTGTTCTGCTGGGCCGCGGGCTGCTGATATCTTCCGGTATCCACCCGCCTCCCATTCGGTACGATCCACGTTCCGTCGTCCACCTTCCCGCCGTAATACGCCCTGTGTCCGGCCACCGGATCGCATGTGGATCGTAAAACCCCCCTTTTATCATATTGGGGACATGCCATACATGGTACTTTCCGAAAAGGACCCGGAAGACAAGCAGAAGATGAAGAACGGCGTGATCGGCGTGGTGGTGCTCCTCGTGCTCGGATCGCTCTCGCCCCTGATAATCGAGGAGTTCACCGACGTCGACTTGGAGACGCTGTGTGAAAAGGGCCAGGACGGCGCCGACGCCGAATGCCTGGAGGAGGGAGACATAAAGGCGACCGTCCTCGAGGGCCTCGGATACGTGTCGATTATCATCGCCATCGTCGGGTTTGTCGGGTTTGTTATCGTGGGCGTCAAGTATTGAGGCCGTCAAGCGCCCTTGCGTGTGCTGCGGGCGTGTCGCTCGGAGTTGCATACGTCTCCGGGTGGTGGATCCCGGCAGGCTGGGCCTGGGGACCCGTTGGGTTCTGGCTTGCGGCCTGCGGGATGGACATGGCGTACACAGTGAGGCACCGCCAATTTTTATTGAAATATGAGAGGAGCCTAGTGCTCCGCATCTTGGCGAAGCGCCTCGGCCTCGGGCATGCCGTGCCGGCAACGCTTGCGGCCGAGGCGGCGCTCGTCGTTTCCTCGCCGCTTCTGGTCACGCATGCGTGGGACCCGGGGTTTCTTGGCGTGGCGGCCGTCCTGGCGGGCGTGGTACACCTGTCAGGGCTTGCCGAGAGCCGTTCGTTTGTGCGCCGCGCGGGCGCGGGATCCGCCGTTCAGGGGCGGGGTTTGACCAGGCCGTAATTATCGCGACATCCTGCCGTTTGCAGACAAACGAGCCCGCCGGCCAACTGCCGAAAAATCCCGCTTAAACGCAATTGGTGTCCGACATGGTGATGATGAAGATCGGCCTCGACATCGGAACCGGCTTTGTAAAGTGCGTCTCCGACTACGGAGCGGTGCGTTTTCCGTCGATATACGTGAGGCGCATACACGGGATGTGGACGGAAAAGGCGACCGAGGTGGTGGGCTCCATGGCTAGCTCGCTGCTTGACACCATGGGCGCCACCGCCATAAGCCCGATTGTCAGGGGCAAGCCGGACTCCAGGTACTACAAGCAGGTTGATATGCTCCTGGCCGAGACGCTGCGCCAGATCCACAGGCTGGCAAAGGTACCTGTTGAGATGGACACAAAGCTCCGCATCGTGGTCGGCCTGCCGTACCACGCGTTCGGCTACCGCGAGTCCATGACAAGGGTGATACAGAGGGCGCTCAACGTGGAGACGTGCACCGTAGTCGCCCAGGCCTCGGGGACGCTGGTGGACCTCGACCTTGAGAGCGCCATGGTGGTGTCCATCGGGCAGGGTACGACTGAGATCGTGGTGATAGACGACATGGAGGTGATAGACGGGGAGAGCTCCAGGTGGGCGTCGGACTTTGTAACGAGAAAGATAGGCATGTACGCCCACCTTGACACGGACCTGCTCCACAAGAACCAGGACGTGTGCCAGAGGTACTCGAGGATCATGGCAGAGAACTTGGCCCGCGAGATACACGACGTGTCCGGGCAGTACGGCAACCGGTATACGATAGCGCTCTCCGGAGGGGGGCTGCTGATCCCCGGCATGCAGGAGAGGCTAGCCGCCAAGCTAAAGGAGTTCAAAGTGGTGGTTCCAAACGATCCCGTGATGAGCAACGCGAACGGGCTCTACAAGCTGGCGGAATAGCTTGTAGTCTGCGGATGCAGGTGCGAATTCGTGGAGTGCGTCCACGTCAGGCAGAAGCCCGTTCCGGGCGGCGTGTAAAGGGTTTGTTTCAAATGGCCGAGGGCGGGCGGACTACCTGCTTGTGTCTGCGGCGGTAAACGGTACAAATCATAGCCTAGGGATTACGCGGTTTTTGAAGGAATATTATAAAATGTGAAGCACTTGCGCCAAGATTGCCGCTCGTCGTCTTTACGTCAAATCCTTTTTTGTACAGGATGTTGAGGGCTCTGGCGAGTTGATCAAGATCGGGTGGACCGTGCACATAAAGCATTGCTACGTTTTCATTCCAGACTGATGTG
Organism: Nitrososphaerota archaeon; assembly: GCA_028820595.1. Classification (GTDB taxonomy): domain Archaea; phylum Thermoproteota; class Nitrososphaeria; order Nitrososphaerales; family Nitrosopumilaceae; genus Nitrosopumilus. The sequence goes on from JAPPIP010000049.1 coordinate 6,523, forward strand.
AAATTCTCTCCATTAGTCATTTCGTCCTCTGCAGGTCCTGCAGGAAGAGCCATTGTTGACGCATGCCTTATGCGCGGTTATAAACGGAGCATACCTCATGTATGACGCCCATCAGAAATTTTTTCCGGGTAGGAATTTTCTGCAGACAAATGCCGTTACGTCAGTGGTTCTGGTATGGGGTTCTGTTAACAATTCGGGACCTAGGCATCAGATCAGGATACGAATGGAGAATGCGGGTGAAGCTGCATGCTTTGGGGCTTAAAAGGAAAACACCACCTTGATTGCATGCCGAGGTGGCGAATCTCAAACAAAAAGATGCCCGGGGGGCAGCTGGCAGATGTCAGAAGGATCATACGCGGCCCCGAAAGGCTGGCCGCCCGCTCGGTGACCGTACCGATAGAGTCGGACCCGCAGAGGGCGGCAGGCGTCGCCGGGGGCCTGGCAGGCGGGCGGGTGCGGAGCTTTGAGATGTGGTGGGACGCGGCGGAGTCAAGGCTCCGGTTTGTCATCATATCAGACGAGAGGGACGCGGGCGACTTTGAGCGTGCGTTCCAGGTCATGTATCCCAACGCGGCGTTCGACGACGTGCGCGAGACCGTCCCGGCGTGGTTTGAGCGCGGATCGGCATGCCGCGTGTTTGACGTGGGGACGCGCCACGGCCACTACGCGACGGTCTTTGACGAACCGGGCGGCGGCGGGAGCGGGGGGCACGGCCTCATCACCAGGATGGCGAGCGCCGTCCAGTCGGCCGGCCACGCGTGGATCCAGTTCGTGTTTGCGCGGCTTGACTGCACGCCGTTTCTCCGCACGCACATGTCGCGGCTGGACGCGCGGTATATGGAGATAAACCGCGGCGGCTACACGTCGTGGGGGGACGAGATCACGGGGAAAAAGCCGCGCAGGCACCCGGAACTCGGGTACGACCTTACGAGCAACTACAGGGGCCTCAAGAAGCACGTCATGGCAAAGATGCAGGGCGCGCATGTCATAATGAGCATAAGGGGGCTGGTGCAGGGCGGCTGCAGCGGCGGCAAGGACGTCGACCTGCCGTTTGACAAGGTCTCGGCGCTGTCGGTGGACGGCATCGACTCCACGTACGAGCACCTGGCAAAGTTCCGCTACGAATACGACAGGTTCTACTCCTCCGACGCAAAAAAGAAGTCGCAGATCAGGGTGCCCGGGCCGCGCGGCGCGCGCGACCACAGGGTGTGCGTGTTCGAGTCAAGGCACCTGCCGGACCCGGACCAGTTTTTCGGCCGCGCCGTATCACAGTATTTCGACAGGGGGTGGTGGGGACTCCGCGGGTACCGGACCAGGAGGCCCATGCCCTTCCTGATCCTGAACCCGTCCGAGGTGCCGCTGTTCGTGCA
>JAPPIP010000070.1 GCA_028820595.1 Nitrososphaerota archaeon
GCTCATAGTGTTCACATTATTTGGGCGAAATCATGTTGAATTGGACAGCGCCCCCTCTTACGAATCCTTAATTAGGGTCGGCCATCAGTTCAGACATCCATGGGCAGAAAAGAGAGAAGGGAGCGCGAGCAAAAGCGCCAGAGTTATGCGTCAAAGCACTCTGCCGAAAAGAGAAAGCACCTGCTGATTGCAATGGGGGTGCTAGCAGTAATCGGCTCAATTGTGGGATACGCGGTCATCGAGTTCATCAACCTGCCAGGCACGGCGCCGGGAGGCCCCGAGAATGCAGGGGCCATAGGAAGCGCGCACGACCACACGGCAATCTTGGTCGAGATCTTCGACGACAGGTTCGACTTTTCGGTCCCGTCATACCAGCTAAAGTCGAGCTGGATTCACTTTGAGGGAAGGGACGGATCCACGATCCACAAGCACGCAACCGGGGTTACCATGGGGTATCTGTTTGAGACCCTCGGGATAAGCATAGACGAGAGCTGTTTTGTGTTCCCGGACGGCAGGCAGTTCTGCACTGACGACACGTACAAGCTGGTGTACACGATAAACGGCGAGGAGGCAACAGACATACGCGAACACGAGCCCATGGAGGACGACCGCATACTGATATCATACGGGGCGACGCCGGAGCAGCTGGAGATGCAGCAACTGCGCCTGGACAACCAGATCATAGTAAGGTGACGGCCGGGCGGCCACAATTATCATAATAATAATAATAATAAAATGCAGAGGGCGGATGCTCCCGGCCCCCTGCGGATCACTCATCCATCAGCGTTCGCAGTCCGGCGCATCTATTACGCACCGTAACCTCCGTCACGCCGGATGCCGCAGAGATGTCCTTTTGCGTCTTGGCCTCGCCGCAGCTTGTGCACGCAAGGTACAAGGCGGCGGCTGCAAGCCCCATAGGATCCTTGCCGGCCGCCATACCCTTCTTCTTTGCCGCCGTCAGTATCCGAGCAGCAATCCTCTGCGTCCTCTCGCTGAGCCCTACCAAGCTGGCAATCCTGGATATGCCCTTTACGGGGTCTACCACGGGCATCTTGAGGTCGAGCTCCCTGAATATCAGGCGGTAGCATCTTGCCACGTCCTTGCGCCGGAGGTTCATCTCCTCGGATATGTCATCAAGCGTCCTCGGCGTCTCGGCGTTGCGGCATGCCGCATACATGCATGCGGCCACCAGCCCACCGATAGTGCGCCCCTTGACGAGCTTTTTCTCCATGGCCTTTCTGTAGATGTACGCGGCGTTAGTCACGACCGCGTCGTTGAGTGCAAGCTTGTACTTTAGCTTGCCCATCTCGTTGAGTGCCTGGCGCAGGTTCTTGTCGGCCGATGTCGGGGCCTGCGTGCGGCTGTCCCACGTCCGCAGGCGCTCAATAGAGCTCTTTATGCCCGCGGCGAGCGGTCTGCCTGTCGAGTCCTTGTTTGAGGGGCCGATCACGGTGGAGAGCCCCATGTCGTGCATTGTCAGCGAGGTGCTGGCGCCCGTACGGGCCCTGTTTGACTCGTCGTTTGAGAACGAGCGCCACTCTGCCCCCATGTCGGCAATCCTGTCGTTGACTACCAACCCACACATGCCGCAAAAGATCTCACCGGTGCTGTCGTCTGTTACCATCTGTCTGCAAGTGCATATCGGGCATCTCGCGGCTTGTTCATTCGTGTTTTCTTGCATGGCATAGTTACCACATTGTTCCTTTTATCCATTTTTCATAATCTCTAGGCATGTAATACAGGCATGAACGTATTCAGTGTGGGTGGGCTAGGTGGGCCGAACCCGGTAAGTCCCGCCTTGCTTCTTGTCATCCGGCCCGAGTCTGCTGCTGTTGCCGCGCACGTAACCGGACACGCGCCGGACGCGTTGACATTCCGCGCACGATCATGTACCTTCGCCCTGCGCGGCCGCCGCGCCGCGGTGGCCGCTGCCGGCGCAATAGTTGCACGCGCCGGAGGCGTCATCGTCACTCGCGGGCCGAGTCTCGCGCCAGTCTGTCAAGGACGGACTCGATCTCGCGCATGGACCACCGGATGTCCGCCACCTGATCGGCCGTCAGCGCCCCGTTCCACGAGCGCAGCACCGCGTCTGCCACCTCCGATGAGTGGTACAAGAGGCCCCAGTACGGGTGGTGTTCCGCGGTGGACTGCGCCAGCTCCGCCACGTCCTCAAGGCCGCTTGCCGCCCTTGCCCGGGGGGTGGCTTCGGGGCCCGTCAGCCGAATGATCCGGTTCTCTGCATCGTGCTTTACCCTGAGCGCGATGCCGCTTTCGGCATGGCGGTGGACAAGCCCGATCAGCTCGTGGTAAAACGCATGGTATGCGTCGGGAGGGCCCTCGCGTGCGTCCTCGTCGTCGTCGTCGCTGTCGTTGCCACCGTTTTCAGACGTGCGTATGTCGCAATCCACACAGTGCGATGCGGTCGCATGAATATATTCAGTACGCAGGACTCGCGTCTCGCGTCGTGCTACGAGCCCATCATGCCGACCATCTTCGGAAGCTCGCGGTACGTCTTTAACTCGTACACGCCGTTGTCGGCGCTCACGGTTACGGCCTGCATCGGGTTGTCCTCGGGGGGCGTCAGGATTATCTTCTGCCCCGGCTTCAGTACCGGAAGGTCCTGCGCGTCGCCGGATCCAAAGTTGACCCGGACGTTTGTCAGGGGCTCGGAGCCCGTGTTCTGCACCGTGACGCGCCCCACAACGAAGAGGCTTTGCTGGTCTATTATCGGATCCACAAACACAGAGTATTTCTCAGTCGATATGCTCATCTTTACCACGTCCATGCCAAACACCAAGGCCATCATAACGATCGCCCCGGCGACTATTCCGATTATTGCGGTATACGCCCTCATGACTCGCGTTACACGCACTTGTAATTAACTAATTTTACAGGCGCGGGGGGATTGCAGAATCAGCTTTCTATGGATTAAGAAGTCGGCAGGTCACGTCAGAACCCTAAGCCCCTACTCGGGCCCAAACCTGCCGATCAAAACAGCACATACCGTGCTGGAGCTCCTCTGGTTTTTTTTGGTGTGCCCTGGCGCCGGTCATACAAACAACACGGGCCCGCGGATGACTGTCATGGCCAGGCCTTGGGCCATACCGGCTGCATACATGAACAGTACGGCCAACGCCAAGATTGCCGCGGATCTGGCGTACCCAAATCCGTTCAGTACGCGGATCGCTTTTAGATGCAGCAGGAGCGTCCACCCTACGTGGAGTAGCCCGACGGCATGTTGGATGCTGCCACCAGCGAACGTAAACCATGTGGTCCTGGTCGGCCCGTCATGAAAGAGGGGCTCCGGAACCGCAAGATCGTACAGGCCCCACGCTGCATGAACCGTCACGAACCCCAGTACGGCAGGCACCATGCAGTACGCTAGCGTCGGGAAGGCCCTTCGAAGACTGCGGTTCCCGCCCCACCTCCTTCCAACCCAGAATATTCCAAGGATTGGCACCAATGCGTCTATGGGACCCGTAACCAAGGCGTACAGAGCGCCATCCCACGAGATCTCGCTCATCCGGGGTCCGAAGACACTCAGTGGGAACAGCGCGCTCAAGACAACCAAGGCCGCAAGTATCGCAACAGACGGCGCAAGGTATGCTGCAGGATTGTCGGATATGCGGCGGAGTGTCGCGGTTGGCCTCACCATCACGCCATAAAATGCCGCAGCTGCGCCTTGCATGCCCTTCCCGCTCGAGCCGGCCGTCATCCGCGCGCCACGTCCACTATCCTTGCAGGCCTGTCGCACCCCTGATTCAGCAGGAGACTGCCAGCGTCGCAGGCACAAACGGGCCGCGTTCCTCCCGCGTTCGCCTCCGAGAAAAGGGAACGGCGCCGCAACATGATTGCAGATCTAGCTTTCATATGCGGGTTGGCAGGCAGGGTTATTTAACCAGCACTGAAGACGCAGGGGGCACCGCACCGTCAGGCCGCCTGCCTTGCAGCGCACCGCAGATCATGAGGGTGCTGCAGGGCAAAAAAAAAGACAATGTTATAATTGACTCGTGGTGGCGGGCACCCATGAGCATATCGAGCAGGAACGTGGTGGAGGGTACAGCGAGGGCGCCCCACAGGGCCATGTACAAGGCCATGTCCCTGACAGACGAGGATCTAGCAAGGCCGTTCGTCGGCGTGTGCCACACCGGGAACGAGGCCACGCCGTGCAACATACACCTGCCGCAGCTTGCGCTCAAGGCAAAGCAGGGCGTCGCGGACGCGGGCGCCACGCCGCGCGAGTTTTCCACCATTGCAGTAAGCGACGGGATAGCCATGGGGCACGAGGGGATGAAGTCCTCGCTCGTATCCCGCGAGGTGATATCCGACTCCATAGAGTTGATGGTAAGGGCGCACCAGTACGACGCGCTGGTGGGAATAGCAGGGTGCGACAAGAGCCTGCCCGGCACCATGATGGCGATGGCAAGGCTCGACATACCCTCCGTCTTCGTGTACGGAGGGACCATAATGCCGGGAATGCTCGACGGCAGGGAGCTTACCATAGTTGACGTGTACGAGGCAGTCGGATCGTACGACGCGGGCAGCATATCGCTTGAGCAGCTAAAGGACATAGAGAATGCCGCGTGCCCCAACGCCGGCTCGTGCGGCGGGATGTTTACTGCAAACACGATGGCGTCCATATCAGAGGCCATAGGGCTCGCGCTGCCCGGAAGCGCAAGCCCCCCCGCCGAGGGCGCGAGGCGCGAGGCGATGGCGTACGACACGGGGGCGGCGTGCGCAAGGCTGCTGCTGGAGACGGGCATACGGCCCCGCGACATACTGACGCTCGAGTCATTTGAGAACGCGATTACGATGCTCAATGCGGTGGGCGGGTCAACGAACGGCATACTGCACCTCCTGGCGCTCTCAAGGGAGGTCGGGGTGGACCTCACGTACGAGGACTTTGAAAGAATCAGGAAGAAGACGCCGCACATTACCGACATGAAGCCGGGCGGGAGCTACGTGATGAACTCGCTTGACCGCATAGGCGGCATACCGCTCGTGATGAAAAAGCTGCTTGACGCGGGACTGCTCAACGGGGACTGCATGACCGTAACCGGAAAGACAGTATCGCAGAACCTGGCGTCCGTGGCGCCGTACGTTCCGGCTGGACCGGATGGCTCCAAGCTGCAGGAAAGCGGACATAGAGGCGACGGCGGCGCCGGCGCGGCCGAGGCCCCCGGCATACTGCGCGACACGGACAGCCCCATACACAGGACGGGCACCGCCGTGATACTGCGCGGCACGCTTGCCCCCGACGGGGCCGTAATCAAGACTGCGGGTGTCGAGATGACCACGTTCGAGGGAAGGGCGCGCGTCTTTGACCGGGAGGAGGCGGCCTTTGAGGAGGTCTCAAGGGGCGGGATCGTGCCGGGGGACGTGGTGGTGATCAGGTACGAGGGCCCGAAGGGCGGGCCCGGGATGCGCGAGATGCTCGCCACCACGGCGGCCCTGGTGGGCCAGGGGCTCGGCAGGCAGGTGGCAATGGTAACGGACGGCAGGTTCTCCGGGGGGACCAGGGGGTTCATGGTGGGCCACGTGGCGCCCGAGGCGTACGTCGGGGGCCCCATAGCGCTGGTGCGCGACGGCGACACGATCGTCATAGACACGGAGTCAAACCTCATAGACGTACGCGTATCAGAGGGCGAGATGGAGTCAAGAAGGGCCGGGTGGCAGAGGCCCCCGCCCAACTATACGCACGGCGCCCTTGCAAAGTTCGCGTCACTCGTGGGTTCTGCAGCAGAAGGGGCGGTTACAAGGCCCGTCGTGCGGCAGTGACGCGGCGGCAACGTCGGAGGTCACAAAGACGGCACGCGGCTCGCTCCTGCCCCCGGCAGCCCCCGCCAAGGCGCATCACGCGCTCCCCGCCTGCATGCCCAGCATGTCGCGATACGACAGGGGCACCGAGTTCCGGGACTGGGCCAGCAGCCTGTCGGCCGCCGCGTCGAGTATGTAGGTCCTGGCCCAGTCCTGCTCGCTGCGGACGGAGCGTCCCAGCCCCTGCAGCAGCTTTGTCAGCGTGCGGGACGCATACCAGCGCGGAAACTTCCTCATCTTGGCCCTCGTGCGCTCCTCCGAGTAGTTCGGGTACGGCACCTTTGCGATTATCTGGAACCGTGACATGTCGTCCTTGAGGTCGACGCCCTCCCACAGGGACGAGGAGAGCAGGACGCTGCGCGGCTCGTCCCTGTGCTCGGCTATTATCTCGCCCTGCGTTCTGCCGTCGGGGTTGGTGCTGTGGCATATCTTGACGCGGCGCCGGTTGCGCTCTGAAAGCCCCTTGAGGATGTAGTAGCACTTTGATACGGACGACGTCAGGACAAGCCCGCGCGCGTCGGCGTGCCTGTCCATCAGTTCGTCTATCTTTGATATTACCGCCGCCTCGTCGGCCGGCGTGCTGCGGTAGTTGAGGTGTCTCACGCGCAGCATCTCCACGGTGCGGTGCTCCAGTGGGAACGGTGACTCGGGGGCGTCCACGATCGCGACCGAGTCAGGGTCGAGCCCCATGTTCTCGCAAAAACTCGGCTTGTCGATGGTGGCAGACATGAACAGGTTGTGCTTGGAGGTGAAGAACTCCCCGGCAAAGCCCGAGACGTCTATCGGCTTTACTGATATGGTCCTTATGTTGCCGTCCGCGTCGGTCTCGGGCCTGTTGACCACAAAGTTCCCCATGTCCGATGAGATCTCCTGCCTTGCATGGGCCGCCTCCTCGTAGATGGACCGGAGCCGGCTGAGTATGCGAAAGTCTGGGAGGGACTCGGGCGATACCGACTCCTCCACGTCCCGGATCCGGCCCGAGTAATACTTGGCAATCTCGGTAATGATCTCAAGCGTGTCCTCCACGCTCCCAAGGTCGTACCGGTCGGCGTGGATCTCCGCCTCCTCCAAGTGCCGCTGCCTTATGTCGTATCCGATGAACTGGACTATCTGATCCTCCAGGGTGTGGGCCTCGTCGAATATAGAGACGGGCCTCTCAAGGTACTGGCCGAACAGCGACTGCCCGAACTTTATAATCTGAAAGTACGACGAGTAGTTCCAGAGGGAGTGGGGCGAGAGCAGCCCCCTGTACTTTTGCACATAGTACGGGCACGGCTCAGAGGGGCAGTCGTCCTCGTCCACCTGCTTGATCGTGGGCTTGAACCTGCACGTGTCCACGATCTGCTTGCCGTCGACCGTCTTTTTTGTAACGCAGCGCCCTTTCTCGCACGTCATCCCGTTGCGCGCCGCGTATACCTCGTCGTCCATCTTCTGCTCGGACATTATCTGGTGGCAGGCAAAGTTCGACTTGCCCTTGACGGGGCTGAGAAACGCAAAGTCCCCCACGTACTGGTTCTGGAGGTTTTTCGAGGCCGTGACCACGAACGAGCCGCCGAAGTGGCGGGCCACCGTCACGCCCACAAGCGACTTGCCCACGCCGGTGGGGGCGCACAGTACGATGTTCGGATATCCGGATCCGACGCACGACTCTATCTCAGAGAGGATTCGCGTCTGGATCGGGCGCGGCGCGAACGGGGCCGGAACCTTGTCCTCCAACATGGTATTGGTTGGTGCCGGTGCGTCAGTATTAATACCATGATGCGATGATCGGCGCCTGCCAATGCAGGCGGCAAGCAGTAACTGCCGCTGCCACCGGTAATAGCTGCGGCAACACGGCTGCAATAATAGCGGCGGTGTCAGTGTGGCAACAGAGCCACCTCCTCCCTTTGGGGGGGGGGGGGGGGGGGGGGGGGGGGGGGGGGGGGGGGGGGGGGGGGGG
>JAPPIP010000025.1 GCA_028820595.1 Nitrososphaerota archaeon
CGGCTCTTTTTGTTTAAAGCCTATTGAATGGGCCCCCCCTTCAACATGTCTTGGAATCATTGGGGGGGGGTTTTTTTAAAACCCCCCCCCCCCCCCCCCCCGATTTCGGGAAGACGTCGGGCGGTTCCGCTCTTGCGCGTGTCTTGTGCATACAATTTCCAAAACTAAATATGGAGCAGAGCCGACGTAACCTGCATAGTTTTGGAGGAAGATGGCTGACGTGATAACGGTACTGGCGGGCGGCACGGGCTCTGTGAAGATGGTCAGGGGGCTGGCAGCTCAGGAATCCAAGGTCAACGTGATAAGTAACGTCGGCGACAACTACTGGCTGTACGGGCTGTATGTCTGCCCCGACATCGACACCATAATGTACGGCCTGGCAGACCTGCTCGACCAGGAGAAGGGGTGGGGGGTCAAAAAAGACACGTTTAACTTTCTGCGGCAGATGGAGGTGTTCGGCGAGGAGACTTGGTTTAGGATGGGCGACAGGGACGCGGCAACCCACCTGATCAGAACCAACATGTTCAAGAACGGAAAGAACCTAACGGACATTACAAAATGGATGTGTGAGAGGTTTGCAGTGGGCGTCAACATAATTCCCGTCACGGACAACACCATAGAGACCAGGATAAGTACGAGCAAGGGCGAGATGCACCTTCAGGAATACTGGGTCAAGTACAGGGGGCGCGACGAGGTCGAGGGCATACAGTATATCGGCGCAGAAAAGGCGCGTCCAAACCCAGAGGCCGTCAACGCGATACAGAACTCAAAGCTCGTGATACTCGCCCCCGGAAACCCGCTCACGTCAATAGGTCCCATGCTGCAGATAAAGGGGATAAAAAAGGAGCTTGCAAGGGCAAAGAAAAAGGTGGTCGCCATAAGCCCGTTGATCGGAGACAGTTCCATAACCGGACCGGCCGCAAAGTACATGAAGGCGGCAGGAATCGAGTCCAACGCGTACGGGCTTGCAAAGATGTACTCGGACGTATGCTCCAACATTGTAATAGACACAAAGGACAGGGCGCTTGCGAAAAAGATACGCAGCCTGGACATGAGCGTATACGAGACGAAGATCACCATGAAGAACAAGGCCGCAGAGGAGGCGCTAGCCAGCTTTGTCACAAAGCAGGTACACGCGTGACGTCTTGTCGCGGCAAGGCGCGGACGCGGCGCGGATGGCCCAGGTATAATTACACCAATGCAGTGGTGACCTCAGTTGAGGACAGCGGCAATCATACCAGTCAAGAGGTTCGAGGAGGCAAAGACACGCCTCGGGCTTGGCGCTTCAGAGGTGGCAGAACTGTGTGGGGTGATGCTAAGGGAGATCATCGGCGTTGTATCCACGTCCAGCCACATAGACCACACGTTTGTAGTGACCAGAGAACCAGAGGCCGAGGGGATAGTCGCAGAGTTCGGGCACAGGTCAGGGAAAAGAGGCGGCCCAGGCATAACGGTCATACGCGACGAGCACGAGAGGGGCGTCAACGAGGCAGTAGCGCTGGCAGACAGGCGCATCATGCAAGACGGATACGACGCGTCCATAGTCATGCCGCAGGACATACCATACATCAAGGCGCAGGATATTGACTTTATGATGAGGTTTGCAGCGCCGCCCGACTTTGCAGTCGTCGTACCGTCAAGGAAATTTGACGGTACCAACGCCCTCGTAAGGATGCCAGCCGATCTGATGGGAACACACTACGACAACGACAGCTACAGGGAGCACGTCAGAATGGCAGGCGAGTGCACGAGAAACGTGGCCCCCGTGTTCGTGAGGAGGATAATGATGGACGTGGATACGATGGACGACCTGAGGTTCATGCTTGCAAACAGTGGCGAAAAGCCGCACGTCGCAACCCAGATAGAGCGCATAGCAGGCAGGGGATAGAGGGGGCCCCATGGCGGCGGCGTGCGGGGTACGGCGCCAGAACGAAGCCTGAGGCAGGCGTCGGATCCAAGAAATACTAATTTAGTCAAATGTTACACCGTCACGTATGAGACAGAGGAGGTTCAAGTCCCCCATATCATACAGGCTGCGCGAGATCCCAGTAAAGCAGATCAAGGTGTGGAAGGATGCCCAGGCACGCGGCCTTGATCGCAAGGGGATAACCGAACTTGCAAGATCAATAAGGAACGAGGGGCTCCAGAACCCCCCCATGGTGCAAAAACAGGGCAGGGAGTACCTGCTCATGTCTGGCCAGCGCAGGCTGGCAGCCCTAAAGCGACTGCGGGCAAAGAAGATCCCCGTCTTGGTGCTGACTGCGTCCACGAGATACGACCTTGACGATGCAAGGGCGGCGTCGGTGGTAGAGAACCTGCACCGCAACAAGATGAACCCCCGGGACATGACGCGCGCGTGCGTGGATATTGCGGGGTCGATGGGGAAGACAAAGGCCGCCCAGCTGCTCGGCATAGCGCCCCAGACGCTCAGGAGTTTTCTCGGATTCGCCGCGGTGCCGGAAAAGATCAAGGCATGCGTGCCGGAAAAGATCACGCGTAACGACGCGACCAGGCTGTACCAGGCCGTGCCGAACGTCTCAAAGGCCCTGAAGATAGTCGGCAGGGTGGAGCCGCTGGAACCTAGGCTCAGGGGGAGATACCTGCGCGCGCTTGCGGCAAGCCCGAGGGCCACCCACAGGACGCTGCTTGAGCGTGCGAGGCGCGGGCTTTTGAGGCAAAAGATTACGGTCACGCTCAGCAAGACGAACGCCAAAAAGCTGCAGAAGATGGCCGCAGACGAGGACAGGGACGTCTCAAAGATGGCAGACGCCATCATCAGGAATCACCTAAACAGTCCAAAGGGCGGAAAGAGACGAGCCGGCAGGCGCAAGTAGACGCACTGGGCATACTGCCGCGCAATTACACGACATGCAGGATCGAGTCAGCCCTGCGGGCTACGATTCTGCCGGAATCAGAATGGCGTTGACAACCCCGGTCTGCCCAGGCTTTGAGAGTACGCGGCATTTGCCGTCCTCGGTTTCCAGTACGGCCCCCTTTGTTATGATTCCGCGCCTCTTGTAGTCGTTGTTGGTGGCGTTGTCGAGCACCTTTACTATCTTTGATTTTTTGACTTTCGCCCCACCCGTCGCCAGGTTGACAAAGTCGATTGATTTGAGCGCCGTCTTGCGGTTGCGCCCCCTGACGTGGCGCGTTATCGTCTCCTGGGCCCCGTTGACCGCCTCGTTCGGGTACCTGTCAGTCTCGTACTTGCGGCGTATGCGCAAGGGGTGCCTCCTTCCGCCGGTGGTCTTGCTGGTTGCCAGGTTCTCTACTGACTTTCGCATGGCATGCGGATGGACCGCTCTAATTTATACAAACCGAGTGAGATTCCGGGCATCCGGTGGGGGGGAGGGGAGGGGGGGATCCGGCATGGCCGCCCCAGTCACGCAGGGGCGCCAGACGGGGCGCGGTGCGGTGCGACTAACACGCTCAGGGCAGGCAGGTGGGGCAGGCACGGGCTAGGCCCCGGCGGTCTTTCTCCTCTTTGAAAAGAGCCGCTCCTTTAGGTCCTCGGCGTCCCCCTTGATCCCAAAGTACTTTTGGAACTTTTCCGTTGTGGAGTAGATCTTGATGCGGCCCGCACTCTCATACCTGATGTAGTCAAGCTGTACCAGTTCCTTCAGATGCGAGTACACCCCGGTCCCACGCGTCTCGACCAGCTGCCGGGATGCTATTGGTTGCGCCCACGCAATGTATGAGAGGGTCTTGAGGGTGGCCTTGGGGAGTATCGGCTTTGATGCGTAGCGCTTTATGGTGGAGCTGTACTCGGGCTTTAGCTGCATCACGTACGAGCCGTCAGGCAGCTGGACCACCTCGATTGCCTTGAACACAGAGCACGTCTTTTTCACGATGTTGTTGATTATGGACTGGGTCTTGACGCGCGACTCTGTCCCTGACGCGCGCAAAAGAGCGTCCTCACTGAGCGGCCTGCCGGCAGAGTACAGGGCGGCCTCCACCCGCGCGGTCGCCTCGTTCATGTCAGTTACCTTTGCCGTTGCGCGCCCACCCCTACATTGCACCACAGTGTGACATCCGCTCCCGGCAGTGGCGGTGCGCGGCCGCTGCGGCTGCAACGGCTGCGGCAGTGTCGGCGCCCACCCCGGGCCCCAGACTCGTGCACGACGCCAATGCCCACACTCACGCCCCGCCGCCGCCGTTCTCAGCGGCACTGCCACTACCGGCGCCAATGCCGGTGCCACCGTCATCATCTTCAGCATCGTCATTCGCATCAGCAGTTGCGGTGGCGCCGCCATCCGAGTCGGCGCCTCCGTCCGGCATGCCCTCCGTGTGCGGTATCGCCGTTATGCGTATGTCATCCCCGGCCTGCTCGAGGTCGACCATCCGGTCCCTGGCAAGGAACAGGGCCGCAAAAAAGCACTTTATCGAGTCAATGGCGTTAAGGTTTGCAGTGATGTCCTGCAGTATGCCCCGCCCCGTCTCGGCAATCTTTGCCATTATCATGTCGCGGTACGCGTCTATCTCGCTCTCAAGGGACAGCATATAGTTCTCAAAGGCCGGCGGTTCTGCAGGCTCCAGCATGCTCCTCCGCCGGGGGCGGGATCGCGGGTTCGCCATCGTTCCTATCAGATTCTGGAGCATTGCAAGCAGGTCGTCAAGTGACACGGGATAGGTCGACTCGTGCCGGTACGGGATTCCAATCATCTCTATGTCCGGCGGATCCCTCCTCACCGGCGCGGTTCCGCGCTCCATGGCGGCCTTGTGAAGGGCCGAGATGCTCTCCACCTTCATCCGGTATATGAGCGACGAGGAGAGCGCCGCCATTCCGGCAACCCTCAGGTCCTTTTTGTCCGACTTTTCCAGTATGCGGACCAGCATGTCGAGTATCTGAATCAGGTCGATCTCCCACACGTCGCGCTTTGCCACCGACGAGTGGGATGCAAACAGGACGTTGATCGGCTCCTGCGATATGCTCTCGGGGGCGCCTGCCGCAGCAGGGGCGCCATCGGCAGCGGCCCCGCCGTCCGACGCGTCATCGTATGCAGCGTCGCTCCCCCCGCCGTCTGCATGTGCGGCCATGCGCAGTATGGCAGTCCCATGCAGAAATAGATATCTGTTTATTTTTCTTTAGTTTTCAGTCAACTCTTATATTGTAACCCTAGGGAGGCAGTCCATGAACTCGGCCAAGATAGTGGGCCCCGGCAAACCCCTAGAAGCAGTCAGTACCGAGACGCCGCGCCCGTCAGGCGAGCAGGTGCTGGTAAAGGTCGACGCCGTCGGCGTCTGCCACAGCGATCTCCACCTGTGGGAGGGCGGATACGACCTTGGCGATGGCAAGTTCATGAAGGTTACCGACAGGGGCGTAAAGTATCCAGTAACCCCCGGACACGAGATAGCCGGCACCGTCGAGGAGGCGGGCGGCGAGGCATCCGGCTTCTCAAAGGGCGACAGGGTCCTGGTATACCCCTGGATAGGGTGCACCAAATGTCCCGCATGCGCGGCGGGAAACGAGAACCTCTGCGACACCCCGAGGTCGATGGGCATATTCCAGGACGGGGGGTACGCGGACTATGTGATGATACCAAGCCACAGGTATTTGGCAAGGCTGGACGGCGTCGGAGCCGATACGGCCACGTCGCTTGCGTGTTCGGGCCTCACGGCATACACGGCGATAAAAAAGGCAAACGCCAACTCCCCCGAGTACATGGTGATCATAGGGGCAGGCGGGCTCGGGTTGATGGGCATACAGGTGGCAAAGGCGATCACAGAGGCAAAGGTAATCTGCGTTGATCTGGACGATGAAAAGCTGAGGACGGCGTCGGAGATGGGCGCGGACTACACCGTAAACTCAAAGGAGCCGGGAGCGGACAAGGCGATAATGTCGATATGCAACCAAAAGGGGGCCGACAGCGTGGTGGACTTTGTAAACGCTCCGCCCACCGCAAGGCTCGGGCTCGACATACTGCGCAAGAGGGGCAACATGGTAATGGTGGGGCTCTTCGGGGGCTCGATTGAGATGTCACTCGTTACGATACCGCTAAAGTCGATAGTCATACAGGGGGCATATACGGGCAACTACACGGACATGACGGAGCTGATAAAGCTTGCAAAGGACGGCGTCATCAACCCCATCATATCAAAAAAGTATACGCTCGCCGAGGCAAACGACGCGCTCACCGCGTTAAAGGAGCGCAAGATAATCGGCAGGGCGGTCATAAACCCCTAGGCGTGCAGGGTGCCGTTTGCGCGGCGCGCAGAGTCGCAGGTGCCGCTGCCGCTGCTGCCGCTGCCGCCGCCCCCGCCGTTGCTTGGCGGCCGCAGGCCGGAGACCGCCACGGGCACGACTACCGGCAGTCAACAGTCGCGCACCCAGCCGGGCTCAAGAAAATGCGCGCGGTCTGCCTCCTCCCCGATCCCGGTCGCGAATCGCCAGACCGCGGGCAGGTGGGATGCAACGCTGCGCTCTATCTTCAACAGGGCCCGCTCCTCGGACTCGAGGTTGCCGTCTGCCGACGGGCCGCATTCCCTGCAGTACCTGCACTTTGGGTCCAGCACCGGGGGATTGCGCCCGCTCAGCGGATATGCAGAGCAAGCAAGCGGCCTCTGCCCGTATACGCGGCACGGGTGGCCCCCGTGCGGCGACTTTGAGACTCCGGACGTATCAAGAAACGGGCACGTGTCGCCGTTGGCGTCCCTGCCCATCATCTGGTATGCGACTATCCGGGACGGCCCCGCGCCTCCCGCCTCAGAGACCCCGACTCTCGGAAGTATGCGCACCCGCACCCCCTGGTCGGAGGCCAGCTTTGCAATCCTGTCGCGCTCCTCAGGGAGTATCAAGACGCCCACCTTGCCGAACCTCTTGTCAGGATAGTACTCGCGGTATGTGCAGCAGTCGGAGCACTCGGGGACGCAGTGAAAGTCGGCCACGTGGGCGCTGTCCCCTCCAGATAAAAATCTCTTTTGCATCGCCGGCAGCCGCGCATGCCGCCGCCGTCCACGCTGCGGCGCGCCACGCTCCGGTACATACTCAGACCGGTCCCGGGTTCGCGCCTGAGCGCCACGGTCCTGAGACGGGGCCGGCTCGATCGGCCCAAGTATGCACCCGTGGTTTAACGGCAGACGTATTAGGCGCCCCGCGCGGCGCGGCTCATGGAAGGTGAGCAGGTGCTCTCCTTTGTGCTGTGGTCTGCAATCACCGGGACGGTGCTGGTCGCATCCGCGCTGTGCTACAAGGCGTATGCCGGACGGCGCGCTCCAAAAGTCATGAGTTATATGCAGAGCGGGGACGTGCATGCCATGGGCAAGCGTCAGGTAAAGAGCGAGAGCGCGCTAAAGGAGATACGCCTTCCAGAGGAGGGCGAGATGTTCGGCAGGGTGCTCAAGATACTCGGGGGCGAGAACGTGCTTGTAAAGT
Organism: Nitrososphaerota archaeon; assembly: GCA_028820595.1. Lineage (GTDB taxonomy): Archaea > Thermoproteota > Nitrososphaeria > Nitrososphaerales > Nitrosopumilaceae > Nitrosopumilus. The sequence goes on from JAPPIP010000025.1 coordinate 7,373, forward strand.
GCACCGACAACATCACGCGCAGGGGGCGCATCAGGGGCAAGCTCAAGCGCAGGGTCTGGATAAGGGACAACGACATTGTGATTATAGCTCCTTGGGACTTTAACGAGGCCGAAAAGGGGGACATCGTGTGGCGGTTCACACTGCCGCAGGTCGAGTGGCTAAAGGCCAACGACCACATACCAAAGGACTTTTGACCATGCGCGGCCGCATGATGCGGCACGCCTCCGCGCCGATCGCGGACTCCGCCTCAGAGCGGGCAGGCGCCCAGAGGGTGCAGCAGACCACGTGCAACCGTTCAGCCCCCCCCCCCACCTCCCCGTATGGCGGCTGCATCCTTAGTACGTCTGCGCAGGGACGG